>JBDOMX010000868.1:0-2375 GCA_039831615.1 Planctomycetaceae bacterium | reverse complement strand
TAAGACATCTGTGAAGTCCAGATTGTTTCATATGCTGACTGCAATCAGGCTGCGGCATGACTGCAGGCCTGCAGTTTCTTTGCAGTCAGCAACAATCTGGCAACACAGGACCTACTTGATGAAATTGCATCCTTTGCTGGCGGCTGTGAGAAGTTTCGGTGCACGCCTTGGAGCGGAATCGCCGTCGCAGTTCTACATGAACGTTATCTAGAGGATTTTTGCATCGAACCTCTACACGGACGACGGAACACTCGATGTTGACGACAACCTGGCAGAACACATGGTAAATGAATGAGCGGTTTCGTCACGAACGCGATCAAAGGGTACGCCAACTGCTGTGCGCAGGTTCGGGAGGCGATTTGCCGGCAGCTGTCGCAGACACAAGAGGCGGCCGAATCGAAACGGGCGGCCTTGGCTGTGCAGAGACTTGACCCGGAACGATGTCCCGTGTGCAATACGGTGGTGGTGACGAGCGTCGTGTATCGCCCGCAGACCACGGATTTCTAGGGCCAGCAGCCACCTGTGACCCCTCGGTCGCCGTAAATGTAAGTCAACGCCCATAGAAGCGGCGAGCACGTCCTGTTCAACAACTGAGTTGAACCCGACCCGCGAAGACACTCTTGGAACTTGGTACGTAATTGCTCGCGGGCGGGTTAACTCTAACTTTATGTGCTAAACCATGACTCCTGACATCAGCAAGCAACCCACGGAGAGTTTTACCATCGAGGATGAGAATCATGCCGTCGCCTTCCTTCGCGAACGGTGGTTGATCGATCAGTTCATGAAGACACCCGATCTTTCCAAACCGTGGTTTTCCGCTGTTGCTGATAAATCCCATGAGACTCACTTCATTGTTGGGGGGAAGTTTTCCGGGTTTGACAATCCTGATGACAACGGTCACGTAGTCTACTGTCTCCCCAAAGCACTGCTCACTGAGCAGCAGTTTGTCGACTGGTTACAGCAGTTCATTCACGCCAATGATCCATCCGGCTTAGAAACGTCGCTCAAACCACGGAATCCCTACAACTAACGCCAAACCCGTTCCGCATCATGCGCTTGGACTCCATTCGCTGCATAAGGTCGTCCAACGCACATATACCGGTGAGTTTGACTTCACGGCGTTGGTAGATTGCGGGCTGATCGCGGAGTGAAGGTCGTTCGACGAGTTGGCTTCCACGCAGGTTGGTCGAGCCGAAGCTCAAACTCCGTGTTCAACCACTCGGTGAACCGGAGCCGCCGTCCTCGGGCTCTGAAGTTGATACCGGATTTCGGCGTCCGGGTTACATCAACGGCCGGACCGACATCATCGATAAAAATGGACGGAGACTGGTCGTTCGCAATGGTGCGATGCCGGAGCGAGAGATTCTCACAGGAGTCAGCCCGGTGACTGTGAGTCATCCTCGTGTACGTGACAAGCGAGCTCGTTGAGGACGCGAAGTCTTCACTCCCGGCATTCCTTCCGATAACGCCAATCGCATCAGCCAGCAGCCTTCCGCAGATACCGAAAGACGGTTGCCTCACCGACGTTCAGGGCACTGGCGATTTCACGAACCTTCAGGCCCTTTGCTCTCAAAGCTTTGGCTCGCTCGGGTTTGGCTTTCGTAGTCCCCAATCTCCGGCCTGCGTAGATACCCCGTTCTTTGGCGGCAGCAATCCCTGCGGCCTGTCGTTCCTTTCGGACTTCCTGTTCCATTTCAGCAATTCCGAGCAGAACAGCGGCCAGCATTCTCCCGACGGCTCCGCTGAAGTCGATCTGCTGGGTGACGGAGACAACCCGGAGGCCGCGTTCACACCAATCGCCCAGGGTATTGATTCCATCACGGAGGTTTCGGCTCAGGCGGTCGAGCTTCCAAACGACCACGGTGTCGATCTTCCCGTCGAAGATGTCCTTCTGCAGTCTTTCAAACTCGGGACGGTTAAGATCGTTGCCGGATGCCTTGTCGATGTACCAGCGGACTTTGACGTCCGATCCGCCGTTGCCGTTCAGCCAAATCTGAATTTCACGTTTCTGGCCAGCTGTGTTTTGACCGAACGTACTGACGCGAATATAGATGCCGTGCATGTGTGGATCCTCTCATTTAGGGTGTCTCAGCTATCTACTCGATAGAGGACCGGATCCGTTTGTGGGCAGGACTAAGACGAGTTGTCGTGGAAAACCAACGGGTTTTGACGCTGCTCGTCCGCGCTGCTTCGATCGATGTGATCTTCGCCGACTGGGGCCGTGAGAAAGCCTGCAACGGTTGGTCTCTCCGAAGCGGGCTAATAGATCCCCTTGCTGGTGTCGAAGTGTCGGACCGAAGCATCAACCGTTTGCGCAAGTGACCGAGGACACGCCCACCTGAGTCACTTGGACTGAGGTGTGTGTCATCATTCTG
>JBDOMX010000977.1:0-2377 GCA_039831615.1 Planctomycetaceae bacterium | reverse complement strand
ATCCGCAAATGAAATTTCCCGATCAGATTGGACGAAATATCAGGGGAAAATCCTGCGACTCAACCTTGATGGCTCGATTCCTGACGACAACCCGACAATCAATGGAGTTCAAAGCCACGTCTATAGCTACGGACACCGTAATCCACAGGGGCTTGTCTTCGACGCAGAGGGGCAACTATTTGAAGCCGAGCACGGCCCAAGCACCGATGATGAAATCAATCGCATCGAAGCTGGCAGAAGTTATGGATGGCCAGATATTGCCGGACATCAAGATAATCAAGCCTACGTATACGCAAATTGGTCAGAGTCTGCACCAACCGCATGCCAAGATTTGCCCAATGTCCGCCAGCCACCGGACTCGGTTCCCAATCAACAAGAAACGGCATGGCAGCATCCCGACTTTCGTCGACCGCTCGCCACGTTCTTTTCCGTCAGCAACAACTATAACTTCAGCGCCAATGGCGCCGCCACGGTTGCTGCGTCCGGTCTCGACATTTACAGCAATATAAGTGGCGTGCCGGGATGGTCAGACTCGCTGTTACTCGCCAGCCTCACCAGAGGTGGCGTATATCGCGTCGCACTCAACTCAACGCATGACCAGGTCATCGGAACGCCGACACTGATCTTCAAGTCCACAAACCGGTACCGCGACATCGCAATTCGACCGGATGGGAAGGCTTTCTATCTTGTCACCGACAACGTGGGGCCGACGCGAGACGACGCTGGAGTTTCAACGCGCGAACTGGCTAACCCAGGTGCAATCCTTGAATTCACCTACGGTCCCTAGCAGCGAACAATCTAACAGCATCCGTCGGCAGTTTTTTCGTCACCGCCACACCGCAACACCTGATACACACAGGCACCCGCGATAGCTCCGGCAAGCGGCCCAACAATGTAAATCCACACTTGGTCCATCTGACCAGCAACCAAAGCAGGACCCAATGAACGTGCCGGGTTCATGGACGCACCAGACACCGGCCCACCGAAGATGGCCGCAAGTGCCACGGTACCGCCAATCGCCCACCCCGCCATATCACCTACCGCTCGCCCGTCGGTCGCGACTACCGCAATAACAAACATCAAAAAAAAGGTTAGAACGCTCTCCAATAGGATCGATTGCATCAAGCTCCCCGAAGGCGTAGTCGAACCGAGGGCGGCAACGGGACCCAGAATATTCAACAGGAGTAAGCTCGCCGCCACCGCCGAAGCCAGCTGACCCACCACATAAAACGGCACCTGACGCCATGAAAAACGCTTCGTCAGCGCAAACGCCACGGTGACGGCCGGATTTAGATGCGCTCCGGAAATATGGCCAGTCGCGTATATCATCGCCATCACGGTGAGGCCAAATGTCAACGCAACCCCAACGTGAGTCACTCGTCCACCTGAAACAGCATCGACCATCACTGCACCGCATCCCAAGAAGACAAGACCAAACGTACCAACGAACTCGGCGCCAACCTTACGAGCCAATTGCGAACCGGTTGTCCTCTCTTGTCTGGTATTAGAGACCACGTACGAAAAGAAACGTGTCATGTTTGGTCGAGACAGGGTAGCGAGCGATTCCGCGGCAAATGCCTGGAGTTAGGATTGGCTCCTCAGGTTGGACTCGAACCAACAACCCTTCGGTTAACAGCCGAATGCTCTGCCAATTGAGCTACTGAGGAACACAGCCAGAAATCGTATCATTTCTGGTGCTTCTGAGCATGCTGTCGTACCGGCCCAACGCCACCTTTGTTCTGCACAACAAGACCGAGCACGCCAACCACGAGCCACGCAACAGCGAAGACCCTCTGATCCGTCAGCGGTGCCATCGGAAATAGTTGCGACAAATCGCCAGCCGTCACCGCAAGTGCGGCTCGTTGCTGAAAAAGTGCCATCCCGCCTACGATCGCCGTCCAGCTTCCGCCAAATGCTGTTCCAGCAATCAACACGTGTTGTCGCGCCTTCACCGAAACCACGGCCCCACCGATGCTGGTCGAAACGACCAGCCATACATTCGGGTCTCCATCAATGAGCAAATGCAGTGCAAACACGGCCAAACTAGCCCCAATCAACGCGACGCCAGCAACCCAAACAATACGCACAAGGACCGCACCCAACAGACCACCGACAAGCGTGGCCGCGATCGCCATCCATGTCTCCAGCCCATCAACGAGTAATGAGGCGACCACCACACCGCCGATAAATCCGTACAACACCAGTAACGCCCGAAACAAGCGGTACCCCGAAAACGTCGCAACGAGCCCAACGCCAAGTAAAATGATGGCGACAGGTAACTGAATCGACAGCGACGACATCCCATGATTATGTCAGTGCTTCGTCCGCCTGTCCCAATCGGATCGGCCGCCCATTGATGAACGCTTTGCCTAGCCCG
>JBDOMX010000319.1:0-2379 GCA_039831615.1 Planctomycetaceae bacterium | reverse complement strand
TCCTGAATCCGGTGAATACTCACTCGAGATTCGCGACGTGCGGTATTCCGGAAATGCGTACTGGGAATACAGCATTGAGGCCACATCGAGTCCTTTTGTGACCAACGTGTATCCAACGGCCATTGGTCGCAGTGGCAGCCAGCGACTGGAACTGATCGGTTTGCAGTTGCCCGACCAGCGACGTGTTGATCTGTCGCTTCCCCAGAACACTGGCCAAGGTGCTCAACGGCTGCAATTGCCATTTGCGGACTCGGTCTCTAACCCGGTGCCGATGATCGTGAGTGACCTGCCTTTGGTTCTGGAAACCACGACCGAAAACAATGATCCGGCACATTCTCAGATGGTCCAGGTGCCGGCCGGTATCTGTGGTCGCATTGAACGATCGTCTGACTTGGATTGCTATACCTTCGAGGCCAAAAAAGGGGATCAGATTTCAGTTGAAATCGCCGCTCGACGACACGATTCGCAACTCGATTCGGTGTTGAGAATTCTGGATGCGAAGGGGAAATCACTCGTCGAAAACGATGATCTTAAGAAATACAAACACAGTTATGCCGACTCCCAGATTGATACGTGGACGGCACCAGCGGACGGTCAGTTCACCTTGGAAGTTCGCGATCTGCACCTCCGTGGGGGAGAGCGGTTCGTGTATTTTATCCGACTGACCAGAGCCGCACCACATTTTGAGCTGTATCTCGATACCGATAAGACGCAGTTGACTCCGGGCACCAGCGGTGTCCTGTTTGCTAATGTAGTGCGCAAGAATGGTTTTGATGCGGAGGTGCGGTTGGAAATCGAAGGATTGCCAGAAGGAGTGCAGGCAAGTTGTGCGGAGATTCCATCCGAGGCACGCGATGGGACCATCATTCTTACCGCCGATGCCAAGAGTCCATTGAGCGTGTCGCAGATTCGTGTTCGTGGTGTGGTCAAGTCGGACGATGCGGGTGGTCGCTCGGTGTCCGTGCCAGCGGTGACCTATCAAGAGACCTATCAACCGGGTGGCGGACGTGGCCACTGGCCCGTCGACAATCACGTGGTCTGCGTGGCGGGGGCTTCCGATATCCGTGCGGTGCGAATCAGTGCCGACCAAGTCACTCTGCAGCCGGGGCAGTCGCAACGGATCGACATCGAAATCGAGCGAGCCAAAGGATTTGACAAGAACGTGCAGTTGGACTTGCTGTTTCGCCACCTGAGTTCCGTGTATGCCGATACACTGCCCAAAGGGGTGACGATTGATACGAAGACCAGTAAGACGCTCTTGACCGGGACAGCCACTCAGGGGCATGTCACGCTCAAAGCCGCACCCGATGCCAAGCCATCAACGAAACGACAGGTCTCGGTCATGGCGAATATTTCACTCAATTTTGTGATGAAGGCCACCTACAGCAGCCGCCCGTTGTGGGTGAGCGTGGTTCCCTGAGGCAATCTGAGCCCGATTGACCACCCAGAGCTCAGCCATCGGTGATGCCGAGGCCGCTGCCCCAACCACGAACACGCTGGTCATTTTGCGCGCCCGAAACCGATCGCCACGGCATCTTCGGTAAAATTTGCGTGGTAAAAATGTCCCCACTCGGCGGTTCCGCTTGGGAAATGAGCGTTCCTCACACGTCTTGCTCAGGGGCAGCAATTTGGCTACGATCCGCCCCCCATCGCGGTCGCCCCTCCCACCCTGCCCGGTCTTGCCGGCTTCTTGCCGCGCGTGCAATCATGGACTACCAAGTCAAATCTATTGCCAAACAATGTGTCGAGACCGGCGAGGCGCTCCAGCCGGGCGATGTGTGTTTTTCCGCTTTAGTCGAGAGATTCGGGCAGTTACAACGGCTGGATTATTCGGAAAAAGGCTGGAAAGGTCCTCCGAAAGGTGCGGTGGGTTATTGGCGTAACCGAGTGGCTGAGACCGCGACAGGACCGAAACGCGCTCTGGATGCCGATGTGGTGATGGCCTATTTCGAGCAGCTGTCAGACAACGGAAATCCCCAAGAAGAGAAATTTCGATACATTATGGCACTGTTGTTGCTGCAAAAACGTCGTTTGCGGATTGAAGCCTCGCGTTTTGAAGGTGAGGTGGAATTGTTGCAGTTGTGGGGGACGCGGGGCGATGGTCCGTATGAAATCCGCAATCAGCAGTTGTCACCCGATGAAATCGATCAGCTGCAAGCGGAATTGAATGCAAAGCTTGCTGAGGAATGGACCTAAACCGGGGGGGCCAGCAGATGGGCACGGATGCCGCCAAGACGGAGGAAACACGGATGGAATCTCGGAAACTGGCTGCTCGGTTTGTTACGCGAATTCGCATCGGCCTGCCTCTGCTCAGCCTGTCGTTGATGGGTTGCCTGCCAGGATGGATGAGCTCACACGCGCCCTTGGAGCGTACTCAAC
>JBDOMX010000121.1:0-2385 GCA_039831615.1 Planctomycetaceae bacterium | reverse complement strand
GATTGCATTCTCTCGATTGAAGGGCTGCCCTCGTTTCCTGTTGGCTGACGCTTCAAAGACTCTCATCGCTTCATTTCGGTACTCGAAAGCCTGAAATAGGTGCGAGAGTTCGGCATCTTCCACGTCTGAGAAGCGAACTCCGCGAAGTCCATCGGCGGAATTCTCATCTCCCCCCGCGAGGGCGAAGTATGGCCAAGCGAACGCCTTGGCTGTTGACGTGACTCCGCCGAGGAAGAGCCAACTGACGAACCCGTGGTTGTTGGCGTATTGCCAGTTGAAGTACACGGCTGATGGGAACCATCCTCAGTCCTCCAGCCCCTCCAGTATCTCATTCTCTGTGAGGATCCCCAGGCGGCAGGCTCGCAGGCCGGCATCCTGGGATGGGGAAACGCCATGCTCTGACGTCGATGAGCGTCTGCTGGCCGCCAGTCTCTCTCTGGTCCTCAGCGGGGCGGAATCCGCGTGCCATTCGGCCGTCAGCGGTCCACATCAGAATTACGAAACCGTTTTCGTTCGTAGCCGGATGCGCCGCCGGTCTGATTCTCAGAGCGAAAAACCACGGAACTTCAATGTGCTGTCATGAGCACCTCGGTGTGTCGGACCGAAGCATCGGAGACATTGGCAGGAACTACCTTGGCATGTGGGGCTCGCGGGCCTATCAAGCGGTTCCTTTAGATCACATCTCCGACCTCTCCAATTCGTGTGCGTGCCTACCCGTACCAGGATGACGCCGTGTCTTATTGCAAAATGCCTGGCTTCGCGAACAAATGCGGGGACGGTACGTTTCCAGACTTGTTTTGCTGCGTTTCTGGGCACCGGAAGTCGGTTGAAATGCCCGAAGACGACGCCAACACGTGGAATGATGCCCCACCTGCGGATATCATCAAGTCGGCTGGCCGCCGGTGTGGCTAGAACAGATTCAACCTGGGGAATGTCGATGAAAATGCACAGACTGTCCGTTGCATGTCTGGCGGTTTTGGTGGGAGCGCTCGTCGGCGATCTAGCATTCGCCCAACCTCATCGAGAAGACGTGCAGGGGATTCTGAATCAGTCCGGCGTCTCCGGTGGGCTGTGTCTGGTGGTGGGCGCGAAGTCACCAGCGATTGCCGAGGCGCTTGCGGATAAGAGTTCGCTTTATGTGCAGATGCTTCAACCGGATCACGAGAAAGCACGCACTTGGGGGATGAGAGTCGCCCGGAGGGGCGGACGCGATCAACTGGGTGTGCGCAATGCGTCGTTCGCCGCAGACGCCTACAGTTCCAAGCTGTTCAATCTCATCGTCGTGGATGACGCGGCGTCATTGGGCCGAGTGGCCTTGGCAGACATCTATCGGATCCTCACGCCGCGCGGCGTGGTCATGTTCCGCAGATTGCCGAAAGGCGTTGCGGCAAGAGCGAAACAGCTCGACATGCAGCCGGTCAAGGTATCCGGCTGGGAAGCGTCCTTTCGCAGGCCACTCAAGCCCGCCCAGTGGAAGCTGCCGCTCGCTCTGAAATGGCAAGCAGGCCCTCGCTCGCAGATCGCCAATGGTTACACCGGCATCGCAACTGGTGACGGCAAGCTCTTTTACATGGAACGGTTGGAACTTGACGAAGGCGATTTGAACAAGAGCGCCGCAGTGGTCTTCGCGCGAGATGCCTATAATGGCCGGACCCTCTGGACCTGGGAGGCGCCCGGCGGATGGAACCGTTACAACAGCCTCGCCATTACTAGTGATGGCCGCTTGTTCGCCAGATGTGGCAACAACAAGGTCTTCCGATTGGACAGTGCCACTGGGAAAGTCCTATCCGAAGTCGTTCCGAGCGTGCATCGTGAAGCCCGCATCTCACTCCTGAACGATGACCTGCTCTCTGTCGGCGGAGATATCTACTCCACGAAGACAGGCAAGTTTTTGTGGAAGTTTCCCAAGCATCAGTACCAGCCGATGCGAGGGACCATCATCAGGGACAACATTTATTTCTGCGATGGGGCCAATCTGCAATCGAGGAGGCTTGCTGACGGTCTTGAGCGATGGACGAAACCCATTCCAAAGCAACCCGCCCCGTTCGGCTCGTTGTCGCGGGCCGGCGATTACCTGATGATGCGCATGAAGGATACCGCCAGGCGCGGCGGCAGCAGAGATGAGTGCCGAATCGCAATCCTCAATCCGACCGACGGTGCGGTGCGGTGGAGCTACACCTGGAAGGTGCGCATCTCCACGAACGAGCGTTATTTCGATGCCAGTAAGGTCAAGTTAACAACCGTAGGCGACAATTTGCTGATGTACTATCGCCACAATCGGGAAGGAAGCTACGCCGATGAGGTTGTCGTCACCCGGCTAAATCTGGGAACGGGAAATGTCGAGATCGAAAACCACGTTCTGAAGAACGCAGGCGATTATCATGG
>JBDOMX010000192.1:0-10366 GCA_039831615.1 Planctomycetaceae bacterium | reverse complement strand
GATTTTTCGAGGGAAGCGGCTGGTCAACTGGGATCCGCATCTGCAGACCGCTGTGGCTGATGACGAAGTGTTCACTGAAGACGTCGACGGTCATTTCTGGACATTCAATTATCCCGTGGTCGATGATGACGGTCAGCCAACCGACCGGAGAATTCGTTTTGCGACGACTCGTCCCGAAACGATGCTGGGTGATACGGCAGTGTGCGTCCATCCGACCGACGATCGTTACACGGAATTCATCGGCAAACATGTTCGGATCCCGCTCAACGGACGCTTGATCCCGATCGTTGCTGACGCGTTGCTGGCGGACAAAGAACTGGGGACCGGGGCTGTCAAGGTGACGCCGGCTCACGATCCGAACGACTACGCCTGTGGATTGCGCAACAACCTGGAAATGATCAATATCCTCAATCCGGACGGAACGATCAACGGGGACGGCGGTGAGTTCGAGGGGCTGGATCGCTATGAAGCCCGCGATGCTGTCGTCGCGAAAATGGAAGAACTCGGGCACTTTGACGGGGTGGAAGATCGAAAGATCCCTGTCAAGCACAGCGACCGCAGCAAGACATCCATCGAACCTTATTTGAGTGACCAGTGGTTCGTGAAGATGGATGATCTGGCGCAGTCCGCGATGGATGCGGTTGAAGACGGTCGAGTCCGAATCTTCCCGCAGCGTTACAAAAAGACCTACATGGACTGGCTCGGAGAAAAACGAGACTGGTGCATCAGCCGTCAGTTGTGGTGGGGACATCGGATCCCGGTCTGGTCGATGAAAGTCGAAAGTCGAGAGTCAAGTGTCAGGAGCCTGTCAACGTTCGGGGCGACGGTCGACACAGACAAGAGTATTTCGTTCTCGGATGAGTATAAAGGAGTCCTTGCCGCACAGTTTGCCGATGGTCTGCTGCCCGACGAAGAACTTGTGCTCGCGTGCGTCGATGCGGGCCATCAGGACGTTGAAGCGCAGCTGGCAGAAATAGGTTTTGAGCAGGATCCGGACGTGCTCGATACCTGGTTCAGCTCCGCGTTGTGGCCGCATGCCACACTGGGGTGGCCGGATCTGGAGAACAATCCACCGCTGACGCCGGCATCCTCTCCGTCTCAAACGGAGGCCGGGAAAGATGCGAAAAACGAAGTCCTTGATTTTTTCTATCCGGGCTCCGTTCTGGTCACCTCTCGAGACATCATCACTCTGTGGGTGGCCCGCATGGTGCTCACCGGGCTGTACAACATGGGTAATGTTCCATTCCGGCACGTCTACATCCATCCAAAGATTCTGGATGGTCTCGGCCAGACGATGTCCAAGTCAAAAGGCAATGGAGTCGACCCGCTGGAACTGATTGACAAGTACGGGACCGACGCGGTGAGATTTACGATCTCGTCGCTGGCCGGTGAGACACAGGATGTCCGACTCCCGGTGGGTTATGAGTGCCCGCACTGCGAAGCCGTCACGCCGCAATCCAAAAAGCATCAGGATATGAAGCCAATGGGCGGCGTGACGCCATCCATCGGCTGTGGCCAGTGCAAAAAGGACTTCCAGTTCCCGAGCCCGTGGTTCACACCCGACAAAGGCGCGGCTGTTGCCAGAATCGTGAGCGAACGATTCGAGTACGGCCGCAACTTCTGTAACAAACTGTGGAACGCATCGCGATTTGCGTTCATGAATCTCGACGGCTACACACCCGCATCGGTCAGTGATGATGAACTGCAGATGGAAGATCGCTGGGTGCTGAGTCGTCTGGCCACAACCGCGCAACAGGTGACAACGCTGCTGGATCGGTACCAGTTCGACCAGGCCACGCGTGCGATTCGTGATTTTACCTGGAATGAATTCTGCGACTGGTATCTGGAAATGATCAAGCCGCGACTGCGGGATGATGCTGCGCGCCCGGCAGCTCAGCGTGTTCTCGTCGAAGTGATCGACACGCTCATTCGACTGCTGCACCCGTTTGCGCCGTTCATCACAGAAGAACTCTGGCACACGCTGAATCAGCTGGCGCCGGTTCGTGGACTGGCCGAGCCAGCCGCAGCGCTGGAAAGTGTCATGATCGCAGCGTGGCCCGATTTGTCCGACAATCGCTGCGATCCTGCTCTGGAAAAACGATTCGAACGGCTGCAGGAGATTATTGTTGCCGTTCGCAACGTTCGGGGTCTGTACAAGATCAGCCCTAAGGAGCCACTCAAACTGTTCATGCGCTGTGAACCGGAAGTCGCTGCTCAAATGCACGCGGTCGCCGATCAGTTCGACAATCTGTCTCGAACGATGCTGGAGGCCGCCGGGCTGGATGTGAACCGCCCGGGTGCCAGCGCCAACTTCAGCGTGGAAGACGCCGACGGATACATTCCTTTGGAAGGGCTGATCGACCTTGATGCTGAGCTGGAGAGACAGGAGAAAAAGGCGGCTGAGCTGACCGGACATATTGCCGGCGCTGAGAAGAAGCTGGCCAACAGTAACTTCGTTGACAGGGCTCCCGAGAATGTGGTCAACGACGTCCGCCAAACGCTGACCGGACTGAAGGCTCAGCTCGAGAATGTCGAGCGAATTATTCGTGAGTTAAGCTGACGTCGCGCCGGACATCGGGAGCTTTTTCCGCGCGTCTCGGAGCCTGTCTGGTCACCCGAGCTGTGGCGACCCTGCTGAAGCTGCTGAAGCCATTTGATTCTTCGTGGCAGGACCATGACCGGCCTCCTGCAGGTCACTGAATTGGCTGTGGTTCACGTTCCAAATCAAATCTGCCGTGTTTCAGGAAGGTGTCGACAGCCGTCACGCAGCGCTGGTCCGACATCAGGAAAGAATGAATCACCGGCTGCAGCATAAAGTCGGTCGCTCCCTTCAGTCGCGCGCTGCGAACAGTGACCGTACTGTCGTTGTCGCCGTTGAGCAGCGGATTGAAACCTTTGACGGCACCTCGTCCTCCCGCAATGATGCCAAATTCACAGTCCGGAATCGGCAGGTCGGCGATCAGACCCTCTTCTTCAGAGGTCAGCTGTTGTCCGGCCGGTCCGTAGACGGCCCGATAGACTGGATTGGTGTGCAGGCGATCTGCGAGCTTTGCTCCATGATTGGGAACTCCCAGCATGACCGCACGACGAATTCGTGCATCACCGAAGTCTCGCAAATAGCAACGCAGGATCACGCCCCCCATACTGTGGACCACCAGGTCAATTGTATCGATTCCTTCGAGTGACCTGATCACCTGCGCCAGGCAGTCAGCCGATGCGGGAATTGAATCTCGTGTACTTGGATAGTCAAATCGGACGACGGTGCAGCCTTCGGAATTAAGCGTTTTCGCCATCCTGTCAAACGACCGGGCGCTGCGAATGAGTCCATGCACGAGAATGACCGCGCGACCGCTCATTGCCGGCAGCTGCTGATCTTCCCTGATGGTGCTCAGCGCCGTTTCACATTCTTCCAGACTGCCGCGCGTGTGCCGATGGTTCTCCGGATTCAGCAATCGAAAATGGCTGGTGAATACATTCTTCTGAATGCGCCACCCTCGAAAAAAACGCACGTCGCTCCAGAACTGTCGCCCACCCAAAGTCTTTGATACCGATTTCTGCAGTGTTTGTACGATGCCGTTCAATGCAGACTCTCCGGGAATCTGAGTGGTCGTGTGGGGATCCTGAGCTGGAAGGGGATTCGTCATGATCAACATGAGCGGCACGAGATGAATGATACGCATACCACGAACCTGAAGGGAAAACGGAGCCCTCCAATCGTATCGAACACTGCGTCCACGTACCAGACCTTCCGTGTTCAGTGGCCACGGACGTTCCGTTCGAAGGTCCGATCATGTCCGTTGATCCGGTGTGGGGACTCTGAATAGCGATTCATCAGCTGACCGCCGTTTGCAGCTTCTGCTGAGCGACAAAAAGGGCCAGGGATTTCTGACTACAGCGACTGTGGTGCGGCGATGGGTGGTGGTTCGTCCAGATACATTCGCTGCCAGAGTTCCAGGCACAGAAGATTCCACAATCGATAGGCATGGTCGAAGACCCCGGTCGTGTGTTCGTCGATCAAACGCTGGACGACACTGCGTTGCAGCAGACCGCGGTCCATTGTCTTTTGACTCAACAACACATCGTAGAGCAGCTCTTTGAGTTCATTTCGGAACCAGTGATCAATCGGCACTCCGAATCCCATTTTCCTGCGGGTCTGAATGTCCGGCGGGATGAGATCGGCAAATGTCTCAATCAGGACTCGCTTGCCCTGATTCAGTGACTGCTTCACTTCCAGAGGCATCCGGGCCGCCAGTTCCATGACCTTATGGTCGAGCATGGGGCTGCGGCATTCCAGACTTGCGGACATGCTGGCGATGTCGACTTTGGTGAGCAGGTCTCCTGGCAGGTAGCTCACCAGATCCGCTGCTGTCGTTCGCGTCACAAAATCCCGATCGGGACAAAGTCGGTACGAATCAAAGATGTGCTGAGCCGGATCCTGAGATTCGATCAGTTCTGACATTTCATCACTGACCAGCTCCTGCAGCTTGGTTCGATTGAAAATGCTGATCCAGTTGAGATAGCGGCGTTCCGGGTCCTGACTCAACGTTTCGAGCAGCCGCTTGAATCGTCTGCGAAACGATTTCTGCCGAACATTTGTGGGCAACATGCTGGCCGTCGTACTCATCAGTCTGCGAATCGGCTTCGGAATCAGATCCAGGCGGCCGGCAATACGGACAGCGCGATAGCGATCATAACCACAGAAGAGTTCGTCGCCTGCATCACCGGTGAGCGCCACGGTGACGTGTTCCCGGGTCATCCGAGACAGGTACATGGTTGGAATCGCGCTGCTGTCACCGAACGGTTCGTCATAGTGCCAGATCAGCTGCGGCAGCATCTCCAGAGCATTCGGTTCCACGACGGCTTCATGATGGTCCGTTCCCAGCATTTCAGCCGTTTGTCGAGCATACGCGCGTTCATCGAAGGCCTTCACCGGAAAGCCAATGGAAAATGTTTGTATCGGCTGATCCAGTTGAGACTGCATCAGTCCGCAGATGATCGTGGAATCAACTCCTCCCGACAGAAATGCACCCAATGGCACATCACTCCGAAGTCTCAATCGCACGGCTTCCGTCATCTCGCTGCGCAATTCGTCCTTCCAGTCGGCGATCGACGTCCGGTCCAATTCCGGCTGGTCGTAAGGAGGTGACCAGTACGACCATTCTTTGTATTCCCCTCGCTGAATCGTGGCGATGTGGGCGGGTGGCAGGCGGCGATAGCCTTTGAGGATCGAACGTGGTGCCGGGACGTATTGCAGGGTCAGGAATTCGAGGACGCTGTTGCGGTCCAGCTCCCTTGAGATCCCGGGGATTTGCAGCAGTGATTTGAGTTCACTGGCAAAAACGAATCGATTGTCGTCGTTCCGATAGAACAGCGGCTTCTGTCCGGCTCGATCACGGGCAATGACCAGTCGCTGCTCGTTGTTGTCCCAGATTGCCAGGGCAAACATGCCGCGCAGGTACTTGACGAAATCCAGACCATGTTCTTCATACAGATGGACAATGACCTCCGTATCGCCATCGGTACGGAATTGATGCGCACCGATCAGGTTCTGCCGAAGTTCGCAATAGTTATAAATCTCTCCATTGAAGACGATCTGTATGCTGCCATCTTCGTTCCCCATGGGTTGAGCGCTGCCCCCAACATCAATGATTGACAGTCGGCGATGTCCCAGGGCAACGCCCGCAGACCTGCGACTTCCGTCACCGGTGAAGGAGTGTCCTTCCGCATCCGGACCGCGATGCCGAATTGCATCCGTCATGCGCTGCAGGACCGGCGGTTCAATGGCCAGTGCTGAGTCCCACCAGACTGCTCCCGTGATCCCGCACACGCTATTTGTCCTCCGGACGCGTCACGGATTCAGGATGAGAATCAGTAAGCAGTTGCCGATAGAGATCCTGATGACGCCGAACCAGCGACGCTACGCTGTAGTCCTGTGCAATCATGTGCTTCGCTGACTTTCCGAGCTGATTGCAGAAGTCTGCGTCGTCGTCCAGACAGCGTTTGAGCGATTTTGCCAGGACAGCGATGTCAGAAACCTTAAACACCAAACCGTTGTGCTCGTGCTGCACAAGCTCGCGATTGGGTGAGATGTCACTGACAATGACGGGAACGCCGCTGGCCATGGCCTCCATCAGACTGTTGGACATGCCTTCAAAGGCGCTTGGCAGACAAAACACAGTGAAGTCCTGAATCAGTTCGGATGCATCATCGCGGTGTCCCAGGAAATGTACCACGTCGCGTCGGCCCAGATCGGTGACGAATTCAGCCAGACTGTCTCGTTGCGGCCCGTCGCCAATGAGGACCAGCTCAGCAGGTTCTGTGGTTGCCTGCAGGTACAGATGGAAGGCCATCACCAGATCTTTCAGATTCTTTTGCGGCGCCAGGCGACCCACGAACCCGATCAATCGACAGTTGGCTGCGAGTCCCAGTTGATCGTGCAGTCGGCCAGGCTCGGATTTCGGCAACTCGGGAACGCCGTTTGGGATCACACAGATGCGGTCCTTAGAAACTCCGATCTCCGTGGAATAGAACTCCGCAACGCTCTTTGAGTTCGTCGTCATCATATCCATCCGCTCTGACAGTTTACGATCGACAGACTTCTGCCAGTCACTCTTCCAGCTGTCAACGCAGCGTTCCGAGACGACCAGCCTGCTGCCGGCAGGAAGAATGCCGGGAAGCCGGACGTACGAATTGGCTGCGAAGATGCAGGACTGCACGATGTGGGGCTGAATGGTGTGCAGCCGGGATCTGAGTCGAAACCAGGTAAGCGGATCGAATCGAAAGCGTTTGCCAAGGACATGGACGGGAATGCGGTGCTTTTCCAGCAGCTGTGCGAAATGTCCTCCTCGATTGAGCGCAATGACATGTGGGTCGTATTCATCACGCGGCAGGCCGGAGGCGAGGAGTGTCAGCTGACGCTCTGCGCCGGACTGATCCAGAGTTGGAATAACGTAGGCAATACGAATCACAAATGAGCCTGGTTCTCGCGGAGGATGACAGGGCGTGGGAACCATATCGAAAGCCGAGGGATGTCGCATCACTCCCTGCACGACATTCTGTACGCACGCCTGCATTCCTCAGTTGGACCAATCGATTGGCGACGTGACGCAATGGCGACTATCATTTGCCGCACTCAATTCATCTGCATTGCTTGTGAAGGTCGCTCATGCGGGACCCACGGATCAGCCGGCTTGCTGAAACACTGATTGACCACAGTTGTCGCCTGAAAACGGGCGACAAGGTCATCATCGAAGCGTTTGACCTGCCCGCACCCGATCTCGTCTGCCGACTGGTGGAGGCTGCTGCGGACCGCGGTGCCGTTCCACTTGTCTTCTGGAAGAACAATTCTGTCCTCCGCAGTCTGTACCGGTCCGCAACAGAGGAATCGATGAAGCTGGCCGGCCAGCTGGAGGCCGACGCGATGAAGCAGGCCGATGCCTACATTGGGATTCGCGGCACCACGAATTCCAATGAGCTTGCCGACGTTCCTCCGGAGCAGATGGAGTTGTATACAGAGCATTGGTGGCAGCCGGTTCATATCGACATCCGCGTGCCACAAACCCGCTGGGTGGTTTTGCGTTATCCCACTGCATCCATGGCTCAGGCAGCACAGCAAAGCACGGAACAGTTTGAGGACTTCTATTTTGATGTCTGCACAGCAGACTACGCGTCAATGTCGCAGGACCTGAAACCTCTGGTGAGGCGCATGCTGGCGACAGACCAGGTCCGGATTATCGCTCCCGAAACAGATTTGACGTTTTCGATCAAAGATGTCCCGGTGGTCGCCTGCGCAGGTGAATGCAACATTCCTGACGGAGAATGCTTCACGGCTCCGGTTCGAGACAGCGTCAACGGCACGATTCGCTTCAATACAAAATCCCGCTATCAGGGAGTCGTCTTTGACGGGATCGAGTTTGAATTGAAGGACGGGAAGATCGTGCGGGCCACGTGCAACAACGATCCAGACCGGCTCAACAGGATTCTGGACACCGATGAAGGAGCCAGATACATCGGTGAATGGTCGTTTGGGACAAATAATCGCATCCTGCATCCGATGCTCGACACTCTGTTCGACGAAAAGATCGGCGGTTCATTTCATTTCACTCCAGGGAATGCCTACGAACAGGCGGACAACGGGAACCGAAGTCGCGTTCACTGGGATCTCGTACTCATTCAGCGACCGGATTACGGTGGCGGGCAAATTCGATTCGACGGTGAAATCGTTCGCGAGGACGGCCGTTTCGTTCCCGACGATCTGCAGCCGCTGAATATGGGGCTGCCGGAATAGCTGGTGATGGAACAGGATTCGTCAAAACAATCGCCGCCGAGCCGGCGCGTTCCTCGTGGAGTGCTGTTGGCTGCGCTGCTGACTGGTTTTGTCCTGATACTGCTGGCACCAACTCCGACCATCAGAACCCACGATGGGGAGCTGCTGGCCATGACGCCGGAGGCACAACGCCTGGCAGGCATCACCTTCCTGATGGCCGGGTTGTGGGTCAGCCAGATTGTACCACTGGCTGCGACGAGTCTGCTGCCTCTGGTGCTGTTTCCGCTGCTGGGGATTCAGTCAGCGAAAGAGGTGAGCCGTGCGTTCATGAGCGACATGCAATTCCTGTTCGTCGGCGGCTTCACGATTGCTCTGGGTCTGGAGCGCTGGAATGTTCATCACCGGATTGCGCTCCACATAGTGAACCGCATCGGCGTGCAGCCGCGCCAGCTCGTGCTCGGCATGATGGTGGCCACGGCAGCACTGTCCATGTGGATCAGCAATACGGCGACCACACTGATGATGGTGCCCATTGCACTGGCGCTGCTTAAGACGATTGACAAGGCCCATTCTGCGGCAGATTCCGCACGAAAACCGTCGTTGTCGACGCAACTGGCGGTCCCCATGCTACTGGGAATCGCCTATGCAGCGAGTCTGGGCGGCATGACAACGATTGTCGGGACGCCGACCAACCTCGCGGCGGTTGGGATTTATGAAGAACAGCTGCCGAACGCTCCCAGACTCTCAGTGGCTCAATGGATGATGGCAGCGATCCCGATTGGCGTTGTCTATATGGGGATTGTGTGGGTGGTACTGACCTGGCGTTTGCAGCGGGAACCTGCCGGCGAAGGGGCACTCCGCGTGGAACTGACACGGCGTCTCAAATCACTCGGCCGGATCTCGGCTGCCGAAGTGCGTATGCTCGGTGTCTTTGCGGCCGTCGCGTTGTTGTGGGTCTTGAGACGCCCTTTGAAGTTTGGAGACCAGACATTGTTGTGGGGCTGGTCGTCCTGGCTTGATTCGTGGTTTCAAGTGCTCGGACGCAGTGCAGAATTCGTCAGTCCCGTGAGAGTCGAAGACTTTGCCACCGATTCCACCGTCGCCGTTGCTCTGGCCGTCCTCCTGTTTTTTATCCCTTCGGGAACACGCGATCAGTCTGGACAGCGGGTGCCACTGATGGATTGGCAGACGGCCGTCAAACTTCCGTGGGAGATTATCCTTCTGTTTGGTGGCGGGCTCGCGCTTGCCGGCGGTTTTTCGGACAACGTGACAGGCCTCGCCAGCTGGCTGGGTCAGGCACTGCAGGGGCCTCTGCAGGGACAACCGACATGGCTGGTTATTGCCGTGATTTGTTTTACGATGACGTTTCTGACAGAAGTCACCAGTAACGTGGCGACGATCAGCACCGTCCTGCCGTCGTTACTCATCATCAGTGAGCAGCTGGGCACGGATGCCCGGCTGCTTTTGATTCCCGCGACACTGGCGACGAGTTGTGCGTTCATGCTGCCCATTGCGACCGCACCGAATGCCATCGTGTTTGGATCAGGATTAGTGACGCCCGGTCAAATGGCGCGTCACGGGATCGCGTTAAACCTCGTCGGCGTCCCTCTGCTCACCGCTGCCGCCTGTTGGTACATTGGGCCACTGTTCGGCATCAGATGATTCGTCACAGGAATCGGACCGCTCCCGGCAGACGTTGGAAATGTTGCCGGCTTCCATCAGTCGTTCAAACTCGCCATCGTCGAGCCCCGCTGATGCGGTGGCCATCACTCCAAATCCGCCGCCCAGCATCATCACACCGGCAATGGCCGTGAAGGCCACCAGTGGCAGCGAAAAACGACCGCCCGCCCCGAATTGCTGCACAATGCCGACGGCCACTGAAAGGAGGAGTCCGACACCGGCAGAGCTCAACAGCATGCCGAAGCAAAACCGACCTTTATCCATCGTCTTGAGCTCCGACGGAGGGCAGTCGGCTGCCGGCGGACTCGCTGGTTGAGGGGTGGGTGTGTTCGGTAGCGCGTGTTGCGGTGCGATGGGCGGCTTCAGCGTTTGTTGCTCCGGATTGGTTCGGGGCGCAGACGATGTGTGCTGCGGGTTTTC
>JBDOMX010000206.1:6967-10376 GCA_039831615.1 Planctomycetaceae bacterium | reverse complement strand
AGCACAATCGGATTGGAGAAAGGTTCTTTCACAGTCTCCGACAGCAAATTCCCGACGCCCCTGCCGTTCAGTCGTGCACTGGCCCACTGAATCGGCGAGGTCAGGGCCCGAAGCTCAGCGGATTCACTCCACCTGCCCACTTCTCGACTTTCGACAGGCTGTGCACTCAAACTGCATAAAATCCCGAACCTGCCCCGTCTGATCAAGTCTGCCGATATTAACAATTGCAGGAATTGGGCAAGCAGCATTGTCTGGAAAGTCTGTTTCAATGGACAAATGAGTCTGCTGAGTCCGTGATGCGCCGGAAGGTGGCCAAACTACCTGGCGTTGTAAATCGGCGTCTTAGGTGGGTGACATCTGGAAATGTCATGGTGATGGGGAAGCGGGGAAAGCCCGATCTGCGACGGGCCGTACGTCCAAAGTTGATGACTGATCGCTGTCGTCGAGGTCAAATTTATGCACGAAACCCAGGGACACCACCCTGCACTCCACTTTGCAAAGTCCCCCATTGGAACGTAGTATGTGGAAGTCGGTAGTGCCGGATCCCAGCCATCATGACGCGTGTGAGGCGGTTTGCTGAAAAGGGCCATACCATGGCAGTCAGCGTTTCCTGCGAATCGTGTGAGTATCATTTTCTGATCGATGGTGAGCACCGTGGAGAACGGATCCGATGTCCGTCCTGCGGCGATCCCGTTTATGTGGGTGGTCTCTCCAGCCGAGATTGCACAGCGACGAAGACGAGATCGGCATCACGAAAACGGCGTCTCGCAGCTCAGCAGGCCAGCCGGAAATCAAGTGTGGTGGTTGTCGGCGTTGCAGCAGGTCTGATTGTCCTCGGACTCATCTGGTTCGTGCTGTTCCCGATGCAGGGATCCGAGTCGACGACCTCGGAATCGAATGCGACCACAGAGGGACCATGAACGGCGTTCGGTGAAGAGCCTGCCGAGCGGATGTGCTGCCGCTGAGAACCTCCCGAATCGAACGATATTGACCCGCCTGGCATTCTCAGCCACCACACGTTTTCTGTTAGAAGACACATTCAACCCTGGGTTGGGCGTCGCGCAACATCCTCAACGCCGGTTGCTCGATGGTCAACCTGTGCGCTGCTCCGGTGGATCTCGGGTCGACGGTCCAGACATCAAAAATTCTTCTTTCAGCAGTGTGTGAGTTTATGTGGTGCCAGCATGAAATATCGATTCCAGCATACCATCGTGGGTGTCATCTGATTACTCAGCACGTGCTTGACGGATGTCCCGAGATTCTCGATGTGAAGGTCGGTCTGCTCCACGTTTTTATCCGTCATACGTCAGCTTCACTGACAATCAATGAAAATGCAGATCCTGATGTCATGACTGATATGGGAATGGCGTTCGACCGAATTGCGCCCGAATCATGGCCGTGGACTCACACATGTGAAGGGCCTGACGATATGCCGGCCCACGTGAAGGCGTCATTGACTGAGTCATCAGTCAGCATTCCCATTCGGAATGGACAACTGTTAATGGGGACCTGGCAGGGGATTTACCTGTGTGAACATCGTGATCGTGCCGGCAATCGGCGTTTGGTCCTGACATTGCAGGGGGAGCCGGTTTCTTCGGTGTAACGTCGATCCGCCTGACGTCTGTTGAAAACTGTCTCTGGCCCAGGAGAACGAAGTGCAGAACCCCGTTTCAATATCCGGTCGAAAGACAGGAAAGGGTCAGCCGTTGCTGTTCATCGCGGGGCCCTGCGTGATCGAGTCCCTTGATTTGCTGAAGACGGTCGCAGAAGAACTGGCGATCCTCGGCCAACAGGGCGGACACCAGTTTGTGTTTAAGGCCAGCTTTGACAAAGCCAACCGAACCAGTTTGAACAGCTTTCGTGGTCCCGGTCTGGAGGAAGGGCTGCGAATGCTGGAACAGGTCTCCCAGGAAACCGGACTGCCAGTCACGACCGATCTTCATGAAGCCGGCCAGGCAGATCCCTGCAGTGAAGTCTGTTCGATTCTTCAGATCCCCGCGTTCCTGGCTCGGCAGACGGATTTGCTGGTGGCGGCCGCGGATGCCGCCGTTCGCCGCAACATCTGCGTGAATATCAAGAAACCTCAGTTTGTTGCCCCCGAAGATACCGTTTACGCCGTACGCAAATGTGACGCACGAGGCCTGCAAAATGTCTTACTGACTGAACGAGGCACAACGTTTGGTTATGGCAGGCTCGTCAACGATTTTCGGTGTATTCCCATCATGCAGGAATTCGGTGTGCCTGTTGTTTATGACGCCACCCACAGCGTCCAGCTCCCGGGAGGGGCCACGACCGGCGGCCAGCACAAAATGGTATTCCCACTTGCCAGAGCAGCCGTGGCGGCGGGGGCCGATGCGGTGTTTTTTGAAACTCATCCCCATCCCGCTCAAGCCATGAGTGACGGGCCAAATATGGTCCCACTCGACAGGGCGGCACGACTTGTTCAGGAGTTGTCTGCGATTCGAAAGGTCATGCTGGATCTGTCTGATGCCGGCTGATGGCTGCCTGGTTTCAGATTTCACCCCGGTTGGTGCTGTCTGCTCACGGCACACCCCGACGGGACCACGTGACACGAGCGTACGATTTGCAGCGATCCATTCAATCAGGAATTCACGATGTTAATGATTTCACCATTTGTGAATCAGCATAAACGGCTGCCTGGCACCATCGCTTTTTTGACGATTGCTGTGATGACGACCGGTTGCGGCAGTCAGGCCGATCGGTCGGAGTCAGATGACAATGCGGCTGAACTCGAGGTAGAAAATACTCTGAGTTCGTGTCGCACGCGCCTTGACGCAGCGACGCAGCGACTGCGCCCGGATTCTCTGTCAGCGATCGCCGACTTAAGTTCCAGCGTGGGGGCACTCAATGCGTGGCTGGTCGAGTGTGCAGCTGACGAACTGCGCAACATGCCGATCAGTGAGGCCAATCTGGCATTTCTTCAGAGCACCGCGCAGCGCGTTGCTTCCGGGCCTCGCTTTACTGCTCGCGACGCCACATACATTCGAGACTCCCTGATTGTGTCGCAGCTGGCTCAGTCGATCGTCGAGCGTTCCAATAAGAGACGAAACGATTCGGAAGTCGCACGATTTGTCCGCATGTTCCGATGGGTCGGAAACAATATCGGCCTCGAGACCGCAGGAGAATCGACCGGATCAAAGAGTTTTCTGGACACGCTAATGACAGGTCGAGGAACCGTCAGGTCGCGCGTCTGGTTGCTCGGCGTCCTGCTCCGGCAATTGCAGAAGGACGTTGTCATTCTGTTGCCAGGCAATGCGGACGGCGATCCGGCAGAGGATGCTGAATTTCTCATCGCCATCTGTCTCGATGATCGCATCCTGCTGTTCGATGCACAGTTATGGATGCCCATTCCCACAGCAGATGATGACTCAGTCGAGATTGACCATCC
>JBDOMX010000206.1:0-6957 GCA_039831615.1 Planctomycetaceae bacterium | reverse complement strand
CCCGCGGGTGCCGACTATCTCACCGCGCACGAAGCATGGAACCATCCACAGATCCGTATCATCGCGGAAACACCGACAGTGTCGCCACGCATGCTGGTGCTGCAGGAACAACTGCCGGTCGAATCGTCTGCGATGCTGTACGAGGAACTTGCTGGCGGGACATCAGAGATTCGACCACTGATTGAACGCGTCGTTTCTGCGGCTCCCGACGTGTTCGCCGCCGACAGGATCGCATTGTGGGGCTGGCCCGATCAGCAGGCCACCGCTGCGATCGCCCCGGATGAAGAAGAGCAAAGGAATCATGACGCGCTGATGAAGTTTTTCGAAGCACCCTTCGAGCGAGAGCCGCTGAACCTGGGCGCGGACTTCAGCGACTTACTGAATCAGGACGGGCTGACGCCGGCGCAACGGGAATCGCTCTGGAATCAGCGGTGGGAAATGGAACGCAAAAAAATCAGGGAACTTCGGGAAGCCGGCAAACTGGGAAAGCTGTTCGGACGCCCATCAAGTCGCCTGCTGAAGACACGCCTGAGCCAGGTGGAAGGGAGTGCCGACCGCCGCATCATCCAGCAGCTGCAAAAAATTAGAAATGCCAGCATCGACGATGCCATTCGGTATACGGTACCGAGAACCGTGGAACGGAGCGGGTATAAGTCCATCCCGTTTCCGGAAGCAATCCAGACGGTCAACCGTCAGGCTGCAGGAAGCGCACTGTACTGGATCGCGATCTGTCAGTTGGATCGCTCCCAACCAGGCACTGCCATTACCAGCTTCGAAAGCTACCGGCGCCAGTATCCCGATGACATGTGGTTCTATCCATCGTTGATGAACCAGGCTTTGGCAGAACTGGCTCAGGGACGCCGCGACGCTGCCATGAAAACACTCATAGAAGCCGATCAGGAGTCCAATCCGGATCAACGACACGCGGCAACGCTGCTCAGGCGTCTGCAGGAGGCTGAAGTGTCAGCGGCGGGCACTGAAACGGAAACGGAAACGGAAACCGCTGTCGGACCAGCCGATCCACCGCAGCAACAGTCAGACCCAACAACGGAATGATCCGTCTGCTGCGGACCGCCGTAATGCCGCGTTTCGGCTGAGTTTGTTTCCGTGATCCCAACGCCGACCACCCTTTTCTACTGATGGATCATCCTCGCAGCGGTTGGGATGCATCCGTGCATGGGAGGTGGATTCAATAATCCAAAAGAAACAGCTGCCACCTCTCCCCGGTTCGAGAAGTTGGCCGACGGTCGGATGAGCGGGCAGTCGCCGATCTAAAATCGACCGCTCACCTGCTCTTTGGGCATCCTCGCCCTTCTCAAGGGGAGACGAACGGCGGGCTGTCCTCACCACAGTCCCTCCAATCAACGGATGCACACAGACCGTTGTTTTCGTGTGGCCGAGCGTCTTGACGATCGCGCGAAGATCTTCGGTTTCATGGGCAATGCTGGCAACGGAGGTCCTGTATGGCGAGGTTGGATCTGCTGGACACTCTGCACTCCGGTCGCTACTTTCTTGACTTGGCATTTTGCTAATCGTGTTGTGCTGGAAACAATCGGGTCAGGTGGAGATAAGGATGAACATTGCGCAACTCGCAGTGGACGGGGTCGCAAAATTCGGCGAATACGAGTCGTGGTACTTTGAAGATCGGTGGTATACCAATCGCGAACTTGTTGAAGGCGGCTGTCGCCTGGCGACCGTTCTCAGTGAATACGGGATTCAGCCCGGCGATCGTGTGGTTGTGATGATGACCTCGTGCATGGAGGTTCCCCAGGCTTTTCACGCGATTGCTCGAATTGGGGCGGTCGCAATCCCCATCATGCCGCAGCTGATTCCTCGCGAAATTAACTACATCCTCGAAAACTCCGGCGCTGCATCAGTCATCACCGCACCCGAATTAGCCACAAAAGTCGCTGAAGCGGCCGGTACGATCGACGGATTTCGGCAAATCCTCGTATTTGGTGCGACTGAGGATGCGGACACCGTGGATATCTCCGCGACCGTGGACTCCGCCCAGCCTTATGGAGGAATGCATGACGTCAGCGACGACGACCTGGCGGTCATCATCTATACCTCAGGGACCACAGGTCATCCCAAGGGAGTCATGTTGTCTCACGGAAACCTCGTGAGCAATATACGTGCAGCCGCGATCCTGTTCGAGTCAACGACGCAGGAACGGTCCCTGATGGTGCTGCCGATGAGTCACGTGTACGGCATGATGCTCATGAATATCGGCGTGGTAATCGGCGGGAAGAATGTGCTGCTGCGAACCTTCGATCCGGAGAAAGTTCTGCAGGCAATCGAGGAATTCAGAATCGAACGCTGCTCACTCGTGCCCGCAATGCAGGTTGCGTTGATTCATCATCCGACACGGGAACAGTACGACGTTTCCAGCCTGAAAACGATTACGGCCGGATCTGCTCCTCTGACCGAAGAAGTGCGAAACGCCTTTTCGAGCCTGTTCAGGTGTCGCGTGGTTGATGGATATGGCCAGTCGGAAACGACGTGCGTCGTCTCAGGCTACGCAGATGGCGAGGCCCCGGTTCCTGGATCAGCCGGCCGACCATTGAAAGGTGTGGATGTCTGCATTCAGGACGACAACAACAAAATACTGGGTCCAAATACCACCGGAGAAATCTGCGTTCGGGGCCCGAATGTCATGCAGGGGTACTGGAAGAATGCACAAGCGACGGCCGAGACGGTGATCGATGGCTGGCTGCATTCCGGTGATATCGGCCATCTGAACGAAGACGGCTATCTCTTCATCACCGACCGCAAGAAAGACATGATCATCAAGGGCGGTGAGAATATTTCTCCTCGTGAGATCGAAGAAGCAATCGTCGCCATGCCGCAGGTCGCAGAGGCCTCTGTTTACGGCGTTCCCGATGAAAGATTTCAGGAAGAGATTGCCGTTTCTGTCGTGGTCATGCCCGGGAGCGAACTGACCGTCGAACAGATCCGTGAAGTGGCTGCCGGCCAGCTTAGTAAATTCAAGATTCCGAAGTACGTGGAGTTCACGACGGCATTGCCACGGAACGCCAACGGTAAGATCCTGAAGCGGAGTCTCCGCAAACAATGGCTGGACAATTTGGCTGCCACTAAGTAACAGCAACCGCAGTCAATCGTCGATTCCGCGGACGGACCGGGGCCTTATCGATGCAGAGACAGCGTGACCGTGCCACACTGAGTCTTCATGTGGGACCGTAGTATCATTTCCACAGCATTCGGCGAACGCTGCCCGACGGTATCGCTCTCAATTCTGATTCAGCACTGAGACTCCGCATGAAAAATCACCGAATCGTACTGGCCAGTCGACCGGCAGGGGCTCCGAAAACGACTGACTTTCGTCTTGAAGAAACAGCTGCTCCGGAGCCCGGCCAGGGGCAACTGCTCGTCAAAGCCGAATTCCTGTCTGTCGACCCCTACATGCGAGGTCGTATGAATGATACCGCGTCCTATGCTGATCCGGTTCAGCTGGACGATGTGATGGTCGGCGAATCAGTGGGCCGCATCGTGCAGTCGAGGCATGACAAGTATCAGAAGGGGCAGTACGTTTCGGGCCAGTTCGGCTGGCAGGAATTCGCGATCAGCAATGGTGATGGTTTGCGCAGGATTGATCCAGACGTGGCGCCGGTGTCGACCGCGCTGCATGTGCTCGGTATGCCGGGGCTGACGGCTTACTTCGGACTGCACGAAGTGTGCCGGATCAAAAAAGGCGACACGGTAGCGGTTTCTGCGGCGGCGGGTGCAGTCGGATCAGTCGTCGGGCAACTGGCGAAGCTGCACGGCTGCCGGGCAGTGGGGGTTGCCGGGGCCGATGAAAAGGTGCGCTATGCCACTGAGGAGATGGGGTACGACGAAGCTTTCAATTATAAGTCCACGGACGACTACTACGGAGCATTCAAAAAGATGTGTCCGGACGGAATTGATGTCTACTTTGACAACGTCGGTGGACCGATTTCAGATGCTGTCTTCCCTTTGCTGAACCTGGGTGCTCGAGTCGGTATTTGCGGCCAAATCTCACAATACAACGCGACAGAAAGGCCGATGGGGCCGCGGCTCTTTTGGCATTTGATCGTCAAACGAGCCAGCGTCACAGGCTTTCTGGTCCTGGATTACGTGCCGAAGTTTCGCGATGCGCTTCGACAGATGACTGAGTGGTACGCTGCCGGTCAGCTGACATGTCGGGAACGGGTGACTGACGGGATTGAAAATGCGCCCTGTGCATTTATTGAGATGCTGCAGGGCGCCAACATTGGAAAGCAACTGGTTCGCTTATGCCCCGATTGATCATCGACCTCGCAAATGTGCAGCAGCTGCCGAAGACCCACAGTCAGATCATTCCCGCAGAGTATCTGGATGTGATGGGCCACATGAACGTCATGTGGTACACGCACCTGTTTTCGATGGGGCTGGTGGGACTCATGAAACTTGTGGGTGTCACTGAGACTTTTGACGACCAGCACGACAGTGGGACATTCGCACTCGAGTCACACATTCGATATCTCTCGGAGGTGCGCGTCGGGCAGACGATTCACATTCACACTCGAATGATCGGTCGGTCTGAGAAGCGGTTTCATATTCTGCATTTCATGACAAATGACGATAAGCAGGATGTCTCCGCCACATTCGAAATTGTTGGCAGCTGCGTGAATTTGTCGCAGCGTCGGACGGCTCCGATTCCCCCTAATATGGCTGGTCCCATCGACCGACTGGTGGCCGAGGGGAATGCGCTGATGTGGGAAGCTCCGATATGTGGAACAATGTCCGCGTAAAATCCTGTCAATAAGCGATCGGGGGCGATAGTTGCAGAACGATCCCTTTAATCTCGTTGAAATCCTCGAGCATGCGGCGCGGTTCCATTCTCAGGTGGAGGTCGTGACCCGTCTCGTGGAAGACGGTGCGATTCACCGGTCCAGTTATGGTGAAGTTGCCGCTCGGGCTCGGCAGCTGGCGAACGCGCTGACACGTTTGGGTGTGCAGGTGGGAGACCGGATCGGAACTCTGGGCTGGAATACCCACCGCCATCTGGAAAGCTGGTATGCGATCTCCGGTCAGGGCGCGATTTGTCATACGATCAATCCCCGGTTGTTCGCCGAGCAAATTGAGTTCATCGTGAACCATGCCGAGGATCGGATTCTGCTGATTGATCTGCCGTTCGTCCCGTTGCTGGAGGAACTTGCGGACAGGCTGCCAACGGTCGAGCGATACATTGTGCTCACGGACGATGAGCATATGCCTCAGACGGGTCTGAAAAATGCAGTTGCTTACGAATCATTGATTGCAGATGAACCGGCAGACTACGACTGGCCGACACTTGCCCACGAGACCCCTGCCGGCCTGTGCTATACGTCCGGTACCACCGGCAATCCCAAAGGAGTTCAATACACTCATCGTTCGAATCTGCTGCACGCCTATGCCGCAGCCACTCCTGATGCGGCGGGCATCAGTTCTTCGGACACCGTATTGATGGTCGTGCCCATGTTCCACGCGAACAGCTGGGGCCTCGCGTATTCCTGCCCGATGACGGGCGCACGACTTGTCCTGCCGGGATCGCGACTGGATGGTGCCGGTATTTATGAATTGCTGGAGTCAGAAAGAATCACATTCTCAGCCGCTGTGCCGACCGTGTGGAACATGCTGTTGCCGTATCTGCAGGAAAATGACCTGCAGCTGCCACACCTGAAAGAAGTGCTGATCGGTGGATCGGCCGTTCCCCGGCATCTGATCGAATGCTTTGATCACGACTATGGTGTGACGATCGTCCATGCCTGGGGAATGACTGAGCTCAGTCCGCTGGGAACATCCTGCCGGCTGAAGGCGGGGATGCAGGACTGGCCGTACTCGGAACAGGTCGATGTTCGTGTGAAGCAGGGCACACCCATCTTTGGTTGCGCGATGAAGATCGTGGACGACGAAGGCAAACAGCTCCCGCAGGACGGCCGGACGGTTGGGCGTTTGCTTGTCAAAGGCCCCTGGGTGGTGCGTCGCTACTACAGAGATAATCAGGACGCGGTCGACGAAGATGGATGGTTCGACACCGGGGACATCGCGAACATCGACCAACTCGGATATATGCAGATTACTGACCGTGCGAAGGACCTGATCAAATCAGGAGGAGAGTGGATCAGCTCGGTCGACCTTGAAAACGAAGCGATGGGGCACTCGGATGTGTCGGTGGCCGCGGTCATTGGAGTCGCTCACCCCAAGTGGGAGGAACGTCCGTTACTGGTGGTGAAACGGCTCGAAAGCAGCAAACTGTCCAAAGACGACATGCTGAACTATCTGAGCGACAAAGTTGCCCGATGGTGGCTGCCCGACGACGTGATCTTCGTGGATGACATTCCGATGACCGCCACTGGAAAGATCAGCAAGCTGCGTCTGAGAGAACAATTGGCGGATTACTCGCTGCCGGCATCACAGGAAAAGCTCCGCTCGTCCGGTTCCGACCAGGATTGATCTGCACAGTCAGGATCTGCATTCCGCGAATGCCGGGGCCGGCTACTCGGAAGAGCAACGGGACTGCGATCATGCTGCCGCAAACAGGTCATCTTTGCAGGTCGCCCGACCATCGCTGACGAGATACTCCAGGTGGGCCTGAGCTTCCGCGCAGCCCAAAACAACATGCATGTCGGCGAGTTCGCCAAACAGCTCTCGGGCCACTGCGTACACGGTGACTGGGTCCTGCCGATTGAGGATCTTCAGAATGTCGTCCAGTCGCTCCTGGTGGTGGTCGAGCAGACTCTGGCAGCGGCCGTGCAGATCCGTGAAGGCAGCACCGTGACCCGGAAGCACGAGGTCGATTTCTGACGCCAGATCCTGACACTGCTGAACGGAATTCAGAAACCTGGTCAACAGTCCCTGGTGCTTCAAATCGCCACCTCCGATATTTGGTGAAACATCCGGCAGGATATGGTCTCCCGAGAACAGGATGCGTTCCAGCTTGAGGCAAACCGAACC
>JBDOMX010001163.1:0-2393 GCA_039831615.1 Planctomycetaceae bacterium | reverse complement strand
AAAAGAATGGGCGTCGCTTCAGGCTCCAGACCACACCGACACAGAAATACAGGTGTCCATAACTGGTCTTTCTGAGCGATTCCGCGTAGCGGTCGAGGCTTTCGAAGAACGGCACCGTAGTTTCTTGTCGGCTTGTGGACAACTGGAAATACTTGGGGGAATCCTGCCTGCAATGGAGCAGCTCGTTTCGACTGGTGACCCAGGGACTCTTGACAAACAGTGGTCGCTACTCGACAAGCGTTGGCATGCTGCGGCCGAGAGTCTCGACGGTTTACGCCCTGGGAATACGACGGTTGCGGCGCTATTGGGCCGCAAGCAGAGTGTTGACGAGGATCGTAAAAATATTCGTGATGAAGCGAAGCGTTTGCATGCGGAGAAAGCTCGTAGGAACCTCAGTCGTGCCCAGAAATTCATCAAAAGCATTGATGTGGCAGTTAAGAACGAAGGCCTGTTATTGCCTGATGCTGAGCGGTGTTTACGGCAGGCACGCCAATTGATTCAGTCATTACCGATTCTACCTACGCGTCGTGACCGGGAAGTTCTTGAGAAGACACTCCGTGAAAACACGGCTCTTCTGCTCGGACGGGTTCGTGAACTACGTGATTTTGCTGATTGGCAGCGATGGGCAAACGTTGGTATTCAGGAAGAACTGTGTGGGCGGATGGAGAAGTTGGCAACACCATTGGAAGGTGTGGCGCGACTTGACGAAGCGACTGTTGCTAAGACATTCCGAGAACTGATGAAACAGTGGCGCGCCGTCGCTGACGTGCCTCGCGATAAGGGGCAGAAGTTATGGAAACGTTTTAAGAAAGCCCATGACCTTGTTTTCCCTCGATGCGATGCGTTCTTTACTGCTCAGAAAGCCGAACGTAAAAAGAATCGCGACCAGCGTCTGGCCTTGGTTGAGGAAGCCGAGCAGCTTCGTGAGTCGATGGATTGGATTAAGACGGCGGCTCGCCTGACGGTTCTTCAGGCGGAATGGAAAAAAGCCGGCCCTGCGGAGCGTAAGGACCAAAAAGCACTTTGGTCGAGGTTTCGTTCAGCCTGCAACGATTTTTTTGAGCGCCGAAAAACTGATCTTGGGGCGCGGAAACGCCAGTGGGCGGAGAATCTTAAGTTAAAGGAAGCGTTGTGCGTTCAGGCTAAGCAACTAACAACACGTGATGACCTGCCCGCGTCTGTGGAGGAAACGAAGCGACTTCAGGTCGAATGGAAACGTATCGGTCCTGTGCGTCGCACTAAATCGGATGCAATCTGGGAACGATTTCGTACAGCCTGTGATGGTGTGTTTGATCGGGTAAGAGAAGGTGAACGCGAGATGGCCGCGGGGGAAATTGCTGTTCGTGAGTCGTTGTGCGTCGAACTAGCGTCGTTATTGTCGGTTGCAGAGGCAGAGAACGGCTTAGCTGCCCGTGTCCGTGAGCTCCAAGGACGTTGGCGGAAAGCAGGAGATGTGCCGTCTGATGTGCGGCGTCAGCTCTCAACCCGTTTTGGACAAACAATTGCTCGCTTGGTTGAGGCTTATCCCCAGCAATTCCATGGCACCGACCTCGATCCTGCCCGCAAGCTTAGACAATTGCAGCAGTTGTGCGAGCGGGCTGAGACTTTGGTGCCGACCGAGGTGCTCGATGAAGCAGGAGCGTCGCCGGCCGAAATTCTTGCAAAGAAATGGCGTGATCAATTAGCCTCGAATACGATGGGTGAGCGTATCGATGAAGCCACGAGACGGCGCGCAGCGATTGAGGAAGTAAAACGACTTCAATCAGCGCGTCGGCGACTGGGCTCGCTCGCCGGGACCGAGGTCTCTGAACTGCAGACACGGTTTCAAAAGGCGTGTGACCGTGCTTACCAGAAGAATCAGCCAAGCACGTCGACTGCCTAATCGGATACTGCCACTTTCTAGGATTGATAGACTGGTTTACGTGCTAACCCGAAAGAAGCTGGATTCCGTGGTTATCGGCGTTACGCTCGTGAGCCTAACCGTGATCTCTACGCTGGCGCAGCCGCAGGATCCTGATGCAGGAGGGACGGTAGAAGAATCTCCTGGTCCACCACCGCTTCCGCCAGGAGCGCTTCGATTGGTCAATTTCGTATGGGACAACGGGCGTGTGGCCATTTGTGCTGAAGAACCTGGTCCTCCTGTTGAACAAGGGACGCGGTTTACGCTTCGGACGCGGGTTTGGGTGCGGGATGCCACTGCGATGCGCCAGATTGCAACTAGTGCAGGGACTTGTGATCCGGCGTGGTCTCCGGATGGCAGTTTTCTGGTTGTTGTCGCACCAGACGGATTGTGGAAGTTATCTGGGGACCTTCGGCTCACATCCCACTTGGTCGATTCTCGTCACTCGGAGGCCCCGGCCAACGAATTTGATCATCGTGTGTTTGCTGCACCG
>JBDOMX010000190.1:882-10407 GCA_039831615.1 Planctomycetaceae bacterium | reverse complement strand
TGACGTCGAGTGAGGCTTCAAGGAACTCGATTTGTTTTTCCAGTGACAGATCAGTGAGTGGCTTGAGCTGCGTGGCTGCATCTTCCAGACCGCCCGTCGTCATTTTCGCCTGCCGTGCGGCAATCAGCAGTTGTACGTCCAGCGGCTGCGTTCCCAGTTGACTCATCTGAGCCTGGAGATTTGCGAGCACCAGCGGCCAGATAATGACCCGATATTCGGGCAGCACGGTCCGTGACAACAGGGGACTCAGGTTCTCGATCCGTCGATCAATCCGAGCCAGTGTGGCTGCAGGGATCAGATTCTCCAATTGCGCGCCAGCTGGCAGAGTGATGGCTTTCGTCTGCACCGCCTGATCGTTGATGAAATCGATTTCGAACCAGGCCGCCGCGGACGACTCGAAGGCCTGGCGGACTCGTGGATGCAGGCTGGTGATGTTCGGGTCATTGACGTGAATTGTGCCAAACAGGTACGACGTCACTGCAGAATCGGCACGCCTAAATTCCCAAAGGAACGGACACTGAATCCGGACCGGTTCGTGCTCCTCCGCTGAGACGTGCAGCGGGCGCGACAGCAGGACAATCGTCACCCAAAAAAGTCGTGCCATGAAGTGGCTCCGGACGCCAGGTTCGAACGAGCAGCAATGCAGGCCCTCAACATCGCTGACCGAATCTACCACGAAGTCATGACGGAGCACCATCAGGAAACGGTCACACTCCTATGCCGCCCGCCGGATGGGCGTTTCCGCAGACTGAATCCATTCAGCGATCCGCTGCTGACTCGGCAGACTGCTGCTGCGAACGATGCGTCGTCCCTGAGATGTCGCGGCGTATTCGTTGATCAGCCGAAAGACGACGGGTACATCTGCAGCGTGCAATTCTACGACGGCACTGATGCCGATGCCGACCAGCAGCTGAGCATCGACGCCTCGAACGTTTGGAATTGTGCAGGCCAGTGCCGCCTCCTGCTGCCATGTCCGAACGACGTCTTCGGTCATCCAGCGTTGCTGCAGGGCCACTTCGGCCTCTGAGGGGATTGCCTGCAGCAGGTCCGAGATCGTCCGAATTCCAACGGACCGCAGTCTGCCGGCCGTTTTCGGCCCAATTGACGGCGCGTCGATCACATCGTCGTGAGCTCTCAGCCGGGGAATCGGCCGGCTGGTGACGCGGGCTCGATGCTTTTGACGATGTTTCCTGAAACGTTTTTCTCGCTGTTCTTCAGGAGACGCAATGCGGAACTGGGTTCCCGGACGTCGCACGCGTTGTCTCCGCAGTCCCTTCTCGCAGATCCTCAGGACTTCTGCTGCGTGTGCTGAACGAATCTCGCGGTCATCCGGTGGCAGGCTTTCGATCACACGACCTGTTTCGTTCAATTCCTGAACGATGGCCCGCACCGCAGCACGGTCCCGACGGCTCGACATTCGTCGTGTCATGAAGAACACGGGGGTTGACAGCCCGGTCAACAAGGTGGCCAGGGACACGGAACGATCGGGAGGGCACACGGCTGCCTCGATGAACGCTCGGTCCAGGACCCAGGCAATCGCTCTGATGCAGCGACCCAGCAGGTGTGCTATGGCTTCACAGCATTCTGTATCCATTCCCCTGGACGGTTCGCGTGCTCCGCGAACCGGATCATAGTGATCAATCATTATGTCATAGGACTGATGCGCCAACGTGGCGCCTTCTATGATCAGCAGTGCCAGCCAATCGGAAGAATCAGCGTCTGCCGGTGGCTTCCAGTTGTGAATGCCGCGTGCCGCCGGCAACGTTGCCACCAGGTCGCGATAAACTTCGGCAGTACCCCATTCGATCAGTTTGTGGACCGCCCCTTCGTCTTCAGTCTGACCGGTATGCAGCGGCATGAAGGGGTCGGTGATATAGTGAGTCAATACGCCGGCGCAATAGACCGCTCGCCGCCATTCTTCCCGGTGCAGGCAGTCCACAAGTCGTCCGTACCACAATTCTGCCGCGGGAACTGCACCTCCCCAGTAGTTGTCCGCTACGTGCAGCACGTGATTACGAAAGTCGCGAAATTTTTTGTCGGGCGCCTTCGAACCATCAATGTACTGTTCAACCTCGGCCAGCATCAGTCGACACCAGCGGTCGGCCTGCGGCACGCGGAGGTACCGCAGGGCATCCATCGCCAGGCAGTGATGGGTGCTGGTGCATTTCTGCGCGTACAGGATTCGAAACAGCAGGTTCATCGTTCGACAGCACAGGATCAGAAGCGGCAGGCGGACCAGCGATCGAGGATTGAAATGTCCATGATTGTCGAATTTGGAACAAGACGGATGCAGAACGTCGCGTGTTCATTTGGGAGCCTCCGGCAGAATTTGCCTTTCAGTCCGTGTGACGTGACCTGGAAGGCGCATCCTCTGCGGGAACACGCCGCGCCATGCCTTCAGCTTCTCGTCCACAAAAGGAACCGTCCCGGTGACCACATCAGTCTGATTCCTAAAAGTCACGAAGACTGCATTGAGTCGACGTTCCGGGAGACTACGATGATCCACGATGTCTGCTTTCCCGGCGGATCGTTGAGTCTGACCTTTGGATCGATTGGTTTGTCGTGAAAGCGCTCCTGCTGACGGAATACAAACATCTGGAACTCACCGAGATTCCTCAACCGGAAGTCGGCGCTGACGACGTCCTCATTCAGGTTCAGGCCTGCGGCATTTGTGGAAGTGACATTCACGGCTGGGACGGCAGCAGTGGACGCAGAGTCCCGCCACTTGTGATGGGGCATGAAGCCTCCGGCATCGTGGCGGACGTTGGCAGCCGCGTGACGGCATTCTCTGCAGGTGACCGTGTCACTTTCGATTCCATGGTGTCCTGCGGCAACTGCTGGTACTGCCGGCAGGGAGCCGCCAACCTGTGCGAAAATCGGATGGTCCTGGGAGTCTCCTGTGGGGAGTACCGCCGCTATGGAGCTTTTGCCGAATACATTTCAGTCCCTGAACGTATCGTCTATCGAATTCCGGATTCGTTGCCGTTTGAACACGCGGCCATGATCGAAGCGGTTTCCGTTGCCGTTCACGCAGCCAATCGAACACCGGTCACCCTGGGCGACACCGCCGTCGTTGTCGGAAGCGGGATGATTGGGTTGCTCGCTGTCCAGGCCATTCGTTTGGCCGGTTGCAGCAGAGTGATTGCGACCGACGTGAATGAGCATCGACTGGAAGTTGCACGATCATTGGGAGCGGATGTGACGATTAATGCGGCCGATGAAGACGTGCCCGCTCGGGTCCGCGCATTGACGCGGGGACGAGGTGCAGATGTGGCACTGGAAGTCGTGGGAACAACACCGACCATCCAGTCGGCGATTGCCTGCACTCGCAAGGGGGGAGCAGTGACTCTGGTCGGCAATGTGACCCCGGCCATCGATTTGCCTCTGCAGGAAGTGGTGACCCGCGAACTGAGTCTTTACGGAACCTGCGGCTGCAACGGAGAATACCCCGCCTGCATCGAATTGCTGGAAACAGGTGGGATTCAGGTGCAGCCATTGATTACCGCACGCGCATCGCTTGAAGAGGGTCCGGACTGGTTCCGGCGACTCTACGAGGGGGAACCGAACGCGATGAAGGTTCTGCTTTGCCCGGTGCTGGATTGACGCCACGGGGAACGGCGCTGTGTTTTAGCGCCTGAGCAACATTTCACGTTGTGACGTTCGCCAGCAGTGTCATCATGTCATGCACCGGACAGGACTCAAAGGACAACTGTTGACTGCACATTTCAAGAAGGCGTTCTGCCCGTTCATCCTTAATCGCACTGCGCAGGCAGCGGTCGAATTTTTCCACCAGCAAAGGAATGCCTTCATCACGGCGACGCCGGTGGCCGACCGGGTAGTCGATTTGAACGCAGTCTGTTGATGTACGGTCATTGAAGAAGACCTGCACGGAATTGCCGATGGCGCGCTTGTCGGGTTCCAGGTATTGCCGCGTGAACCGTTCATTTTCTGTACATACTGTCTTGTTGCGCAGGGCGTCAATGCGGGGATCCTTTGCGATGTTGTCCTCATAGTCTTCGGCGGTCAGGTGACCGAAGATCAATGGAACTGCCACCATGTACTGCAGGCAGTGATCGCGGTCAGCCGGGTTGTCGAGCGGTCCGGTCTTGTTGATAATGCGATCGCCTGACTCCTGCGTCTGAACGACGATGCGCTCAATGTCATTCAATCGATCTTTCACGAGCGGATGCAGCTGCAACGCACATTCAACCGCGGTCTGTGCGTGAAACTCCGCCGGGAACGATATCTTGAACAGGATGTTTTCCATCACGTACGTTCCGAGGGAACGCTGAAGTGTGACCGGCTTTTGGTTGAAACTTACGTCCTGAAACCCCCAGCCGGCGGCTGATAGTGCTGACGGATAGCCCATCTCACCGCGCTGAGCCATCAACGCCAGAAAGAGTCCTCGAGCCGATGCGTCTCCCCCGGCCCATGATTTTCGCGAACCCGTATTGGGAGCATGACGGTATGTTCTCAGCGCCGAACCATCCAGCCATGCATGAGATATCGCGTTCCGAATTTGATTCGCGGAGCAACCGAGCATCGCGGCCGCAACAGCCGTGGAGGCGACTCGCACCAGAAGCACGTGATCCAGCCCAACTCGATTGAACGAATTGTCCAGGGCCAGGATCCCCTGGACTTCGTGGGCGCGGATCATCGCGATGAGTACGTCGCGCATGGTGAGTTCGGGTCTGTCGGCTCGGGCCTGGTAGTCGGCGAGCGCCAGGATCGCGCCCAGATTGTCCGATGGATGTCCCCACTCAGCCGCGAGCCACGTATCGTTGTAGTCCAGCCAGCGCACCATGGCTCCGATGTTCCATGCCGCCCGCACCGGATCCAGTTCCCAGGCGGTTCCCGGCACCCGCGCTCCGCCAATCATGTCGGCGCCCGGCACGACCGGCCCCAGCAGCCTGGTACAGGCCGGATACCTCAGGGCGTAGAGGCCGCATCCGATCGAATCCATCCAGCAGTAGCGGGCGGTCTGCATGGCGTCTGCGGACGCGCTGACGTCGAATTCGGACACATAGTCGGCGATGTCTCCGATGACCTGGTCGAAATCAGGACGAACGGTACTTTTGTGGTCGTGGCCGGACATGGATTGTGGTGACTGATAGAGAATCGACGGGGAACAGCGTCGAAAAGCGAATTAGCGGGACCGCTCGGCATCGACCGTTTGATCGATTGCCTGCTGACAAGGCGTTCCGGACGGATCTGTCCCGCCGGCCTGAGGTGGTTTGACTCCACCCAAATCCGCCAGGTGGAGCATCAGCTCGTCGGTGACCTCACGCAAAACGTCCTGAGTGAGCCGCTGATCGTACCAGCGGCTGATGTCGATTGGTCGACCGTAGTGCAGAGTCGTCTGTGATCGAACGAGAAACGAGCAAACCATTGATTTTCCTCGAGGCGCGTCGCGGATGTACACCGGGATGACAGGCACTCGTGATTTAAGTGCCAGCCAGGCGGCGCCGGTATCTCCCTGAATCAACTGCAGATCGGGTGTGACGTCGTTGATTTTACCTTCAGGAAAGACGCCGACCAGTTCGTTGTCATTGAGGCGTCGGAGTGCATCGCGGGCCGGGCCCATATCCCGCCCACTGCGAGCGACCGGTATGGACTCCATCACGCTGCAAATCCAGCCGACGAGCCCTCTCATCTCGCAGTACTCTTTGGCCGTCATAAAACCAGGCAGGCGAATGGTGGGCCCCTGAAATTCGCGACAGTGGTCGGCCCACATCAACATCGGATCGACGGGACTCGTATGATTGGCAATGATGATGGCCGCCGATTTTTCGGGAATGGTCCGTGAGTTGGCGGCCCTTCGGCGAAACACGACACGTGTGTACCCTCGCGCGATCGAATGCAGGAACCACGCCTGAAAACCACATTCGCTGACATGAACTCGCCAGGCAACCCAGATGACAATGACAGCCAGCAATGCAGCTGCGTAGTAAGCATATTCCATTTCAGGGCCCGCTGATCAGAGTCGGCGTCATGAAGGGAAGAAAAAAGAGACAGGAAGGTTCCGGTGGCGGCACCTACAGATCAGAATACGGTAATTCTGCCAGCTTCAGGCATTCGTTGAGATTGCCCGACTGCATCCCCCGGCGAAACCAGCGCATGCGTTGAGCAGAAGTACCGTGGGTATAATGTTCCGGAACGGTTCGGCCGAGCGATTCCCGCTGCAGCTGATCGTCACCAATTTGCCGTGCAGCATTCATGGCTTCTTCGATGTCACCGGCCTCCAGGATATCAAACTGCTTTTGGGCATGATGAGCCCAAACGCCTGCCAGATAGTCTGCCTGCAGTTCCAGGCGAACCGATTGTCGATTGGTTTCCAGTTTGTTGCCACCCTGCTGGGCCGCTCGCAGTTGGCGATTCAAACCCAAAACGTTCTGCACGTGATGGGCAACTTCATGTGCGATGACGTAAGCCTGAGCGAAGTCGCCGGGAGCATTGTGCCGTTTCGCCAGCTCTTCAAAGAATGACGGTGGAACATAGATTTTCCTGTCGGCCGGGCAATAAAACGGGCCCATTGACGCGCTCCCGGTCCCGCATCCTTCCGTTCTCACCGCATCCGAAAACAGAATCAGTTCCGGCTCAGGATAGTCTGCACCATCCAGATCGATCCGAAAAAGCTTTGTCCAGACCTCCTCCGTGTCCGCCAGGATTACTTTGACGAATTGACTGGCTTCGTCATCGACGCCGTTCCCTGCCGGTGCATCCGGGACTCCTCCACGCCGCTGCTGCACCTGTTGAGCCATATCGGCGACCTGCTGAATCTGCCCGGCGTCGCAGCCGCCGAGCTTGCCGGCGATGACAATCCCGATGAGCAGCAGGGCCCCGCCGCCACCTCCTGCAGCCACTCGAGGGGACAGACCGCGTCGGTTCCTCCACATTTTCACTTTGCCGTCTGCCGCGCCAACGCATAACCGTCCTCCCGATATGGTCCCTGGGGCGTGCGGCCTCAATGGAACATGATTCTTACGATTTTGTGCCATTATTTTCAGCCGGCGAGACAGGACAAGCCACTTCACGGAATCTCGATTTCGGGACCGACAACGACCGTTGAGTCTGAGTTGCCCCCGGCGTAGACTCTCGGCCTCAAATCTCCGCATCTGAATCAACCCGGCTGCGGCACTTACGGTTACAAGGGAACGACGGGATATGGCCAACTACTTCTTTACCAGTGAATCCGTCAGTATGGGACATCCGGATAAGGTCTCAGATCAGATCTCGGACGGCGTTCTGGATGCCCTGTTGGAGCAGGATCCCATGTCCCGCGTGGCCTGTGAAACCCTGTGTACCACGGATCTGGTCGTACTGTCCGGGGAAATCACGACGTCCGCGAAGATTGACTACATCGACGTGACCCGCCGGATTGTGCGTGAAATTGGCTACACGAGCGACGACATTGGCTTCGATGCGGATAACTGCCGCGTATTTTCTGCACTGCACAGCCAGAGTGCAGATATCGCTCAGGGAGTGGATCGTGATGGAGCTGGTGATCAGGGGCTGATGTTTGGGTACGCGTGCAATCAGACCGATGAACTCATGCCTCTGCCGATCGCATTGTCGCATCGAATCATTAATCTGCTGGCAAAAAAACGGCAGACTGGCGAAGTCAAATGGTTGCGTCCCGACAGCAAGAGTCAGGTCACGGTTGAATACGACGGCAGCCGTCCGGTGCGAATCGACGCCATTGTTGTTTCGACACAACACTCTCCCGATGTTTCGCAGCAGGACATTCATGACTACATCGTCAAGAAGGTCATCCCGGAGTCGGTCCCTGCAGATTTACTGGATGAGAACACAAAGTACCACATCAATCCCACGGGGATGTTTGTGATCGGTGGGCCTCACGGCGACACCGGTCTGACGGGCCGCAAGATCATCGTCGACACGTACGGTGGCTGGGGTCGTCACGGAGGTGGAGCTTTCTCAGGTAAGGATTCCACGAAGGTCGACCGTTCTGCGGCTTATATGGCTCGCTATGTCGCCAAGAATATTGTCGCTGCGGAGCTCGCCAGCGAGTGCGAACTGCAGCTGGCGTATGCAATCGGTGTCGCAGATCCGGTCAGTGTTCGCGTTGATACGAATGGAACAGCGACCGTTCCTGAGGAGCAGATCCAGACAGCAGTCAAAGAGATCTTCCCGCTGAATCCCAGAGGCATCATTGACCACCTGCAGCTGCGTCGCCCAATTTTCCGCAATACGGCTCACGGTGGTCATTTCGGGCGCAGCGCACCCGAGTTCAGTTGGGAAGCGACTGACAAAGCAGACGACCTGAAATCGGCTGTTTCGTAGCAATGCGACACAGACAATCTGCCGTTCAGTTGATTTGAATCAGCTGGATTTCGTTGTTCCTGCTTCTCTATTGGCTCACCGGCTGACGCAACAAGGGCGCCGCCAGCAGTTGTGCGTGCACACGCCGAGGCCGGCCGGAGTACCTCGATTGTGTTCCGCCAATGACGGGAGCCACCGCCTGGTTCATTGACTGGACGGGCTGTCGAACGGTCCCTGCACTGACAGAGCGATAGCGGCCACCTCCAGGCAGAACTCGCGACTGCGAAGGAATGGATATCCCTGACGATCGATGCATCCCGGTTGGAATCTGCGGCAAGCCGTTTGGCTCTGTGGCTCTCGAGTTGGTTCCGGACGGGGCCGGGGCAGGTCGTGGTGCCATGGGTGCTGAAAGTGGTCGACTCAGGGGCATGGGTTGAGGTGACAATGACATGCCCTGACTGGACTGATATCGGCCACCGGTTGTGGGAGTCGGTGCGAGCTGCTGGACGGAATGGCCGCCGAATGGCGACGCCGATTCGGGCATATTATGAACGGAGCCCATATTCATCGACTGCATGTCCATTGGTATCGGCGACTGACCGGTACCATACCGGCCGGAATGGGCACCAGGTGGGTAGATTGGCGCTGTCTGTGGCCCCATGGTCATGGGATGAGGTTCGTAGTTTGGTGAAATCTGACAAGTGCCATCTTCGCAAATTGATTGCGATAGTCCGGTGCCGTACGGATCACACGTGTCACACGGCGGCAGGTTCGGGAACCGACGCCAGCACGTTTGATGATAGCCGAATGACGGGTGGCACGCCGGTGACGTCTGCTGGCGCTTGTTGCAAAGACCACTTGCCATCAGATTTCCGCTGATCGTCAGGCCGACAGTCGCCGCTGCTGCGAAAGAGATGATTCGTTTCAACATTGTCCTGCCTCTTCGTTGATTCGCGCTGGCGCCGACTGTGGTCTGTTCACCTCAGGTCACTGAGCCCGGCTCAGCGACTTTTACTTCCCTGGATCTGCCTAATTTCCAATGCCCGACCCGACTCCTCGGATACCAGTTCCAAACGCGGCGGCGTGGCCGGTGATCGATCCGGGGCCACCAAATCCGCCCAACGGGACGGAACTGCCAAAGTCACCAGTGCCACCGAAACCGGCGCTGCCGCTGCCAGTCACAGACTGACCGACCCCTGGTCCTGCGCCGCCGACATTTCCGAATCCGCCTGCCCCAAAACC
>JBDOMX010000190.1:0-872 GCA_039831615.1 Planctomycetaceae bacterium | reverse complement strand
CCCGCACCGCCGAACCCACCTGAACCGATACCCGCACTGCCACCTGCTCCGGGCTGAATCGTCATGAAGGCGGTTGGGTGTCCGGTGATGCCCATTCGCGAATAGCGAGGAATTCCACGGTGTCCGCTTCTGTTTGGTTGTTGCGTCTGTTGTTGCAGGTTGTGCAGACCCTGATTGAGTTGCTGGCTTTGTTCAATCGCCTGATTCTGCGGTCGCACAAGACCGTAGTAATTCAGCAGTGTACTGTTGCCGAGTCCGCCCCTGTTTTGATTACGAAACAGATTGAGGTATGGGCTGACTGTCGGGCGATTATTCGGTCGACCGAAACCAATCTGAGCCACGGATTCCACTGCACAGACGTGCCAGAGGGCTGCTGCCATCAACATCCGGATCAGGCTGTGTGACGAAACAACGGTTAATCGAAAGCGCGGTTCATTCGAGTCCATGTGGATGCTCTCCGGCCAGCGGTCAGGGATGACGATCTGCAGCAACGCCGCCGCAATCAACAGACCTGAATCAGGTTCAATTGCCGCCCTGGACAAACGCCTCGCGTCCAACCTGCAACGTTCGATATGCTCCGTTCCCCAGGATCGTGAATCCGAGGACTCGTTCGAGTGGAGCCGTGAATTTTGCGACGGCCGTGTCCAGAGCGATCATTTTGTCAGCCTTCACATAGATTCGATCACCAGGCAGTACCTGGTAGTTGGTTTCGGTCTGTGCTCCCTGCCCGATCGAATTCCAGTTCCCCGGCAGCACCTGATCAGTACAACAACCGGGTGCCGGTCGGGCGATCCAGATGTCAGCCTTCGATGCGACGCTGGGCAGTCCCTGAATACTGGCAATTGCATCCAGGACGGTTTCGTTTCCGGTGG
>JBDOMX010001206.1:0-10434 GCA_039831615.1 Planctomycetaceae bacterium | reverse complement strand
CCGGTTGACCGGTTTTCTTTTTCAAGTCGTGGATTCGATCTCGAAGCTGGGCCGCTCGCTCAAAATCCAGTTGCTCGGCCGCGGTCAGCATTTCTCCCTCCAGCTCTCGAATGAACTCTTCCGTGACGAATTGTTCTTCCGTAGGGACGCCAGCCGATTCACGTTCGACCTTTCTGGCGGCGATCTCTTCCTCGATGCCTTTGCGGATCGCTTTTTGAATCGTTTCCGGCGTAATACCGTGTTCCACGTTGTAGGCCTCCTGGATCGCTCGACGCCGATTCGTTTCGTCGATCGCCCGCTGCATGCTCCCGGTGACCTTGTCTGCATAGAGCAGCACTCTTGCATTCACGTTCCGCGCGGAACGACCAATCGTCTGAATCAGACTGGTCTCGCTGCGCAGGAAGCCTTCCTTGTCAGCATCCAGAATCGCGACCAGTGAAACTTCCGGCAAATCGAGTCCCTCCCGCAGGAGATTCACACCGATCACGGCTTCGTACCTGCCTTCCCGCAACTCGCGCAGGATTTCCACACGTTCAATGGTGTCCAGTTCGGAATGCAGCCAGGCACAGCGGATGCCCTGTTCTGTCATGTATCCAGCCAGATCCTCGGCCAGGCGTTTCGTGAGCGTCGTGACCAGCACGCGCTCATTCGATTCTGATCGTTGTCGAATGGCTTTGATTAAATGTGGTATCTGGCCACGTGCTGGTTCGATGTCAATGACAGGATCCACCAGTCCCGTTGGACGAATCACCTGCTCAACAACCTCCCCGCCGGTTTGTTCGAGTTCCCAGTCCGCTGGAGTCGCTGATACCAGAACGAGGTCATTTCGACGCGCGTTCCATTCGTCGAACTGCAATGGTCGATTGTCTTTTGCCATGGGGATCCTGAACCCATGATCCACCAGAGTTGTCTTGCGGGCATGATCGCCGGCGTACATTGCTCGAATCTGAGGAATCGTCGCATGGGATTCGTCGACAAACATCAGGAAGTCGTCAGGGAAAAAGTCATACAGCGTGTACGGCGGTTCGCCAGGCTTGCGGCCCGCCAGGGCTCGACTGTAGTTTTCAATTCCCGGGCAGAAACCTGTTTCCTTCATCAATTCCATGTCATAGCGGGTGCGAGCGGCAAGACGCTGAGCTTCCAGGAGTCGACCTTCTTTCCGAAACTGTTCGAGTGACTCGTTGAGTTCCTCTTCGATTTCGCCCAGGGCGGCATTGATCCGTTCTCGAGGCAGCACGAAGTGTTTGGCCGGGTAGATGTACAGATCCCTGAGTGACTGCGATTCCCTGCCGCTGACTGGATCAATCATGCAAAGTTTTTCGACTTCATCACCCCACAACTCGATCCGGTACGCGAATTCTTCGTACGCCGGCCAGATCTCAATCACGTCACCGCGGACTCGAAATTTGGCCCGGCCTGGATCGTAGTCATTGCGGTCGTACTGGATGTCGATCAGTTTGAGGAGGAGCGCGTCGCGATCGATCTGCTGACCCACATGCAGCGGGATCATCATGTTCAGATAATCTTTGGGGGAACCAAGACCGTAGATGCAGCTGACCGTCGACACCACAATCACATCCTGGCGACTGACGAGTGCACTGGTTGCCAGCAGTCTGAGCCTGTCAATTTCTTCGTTAATTGATGAGTCTTTTTCGATATAGATGTCTCGCTGAGGGATATAGGCTTCCGGTTGGTAATAGTCGTAATAGCTGACAAAATAGGTGACGGCGTTTTTAGGAAAGAATTCGCGAAATTCCGAATACAGCTGAGCAGCGAGCGTCTTGTTGTGTGAAAGGACCAGTGTGGGCTTTTGTAATTGCTGGATGACGTTTGCCATCGTGAATGTTTTCCCGGAACCGGTCACTCCCATCAGTACCTGTGTTTTACGCCCATTTTGAATTCCGCGCACGAGACTTTCGATGGCCTTCGGCTGGTCTCCTGCCGGGGCGAATTCACTGGCCAGCTCAAATTGTTGGGCCTGGGCTTCAGTCATTTGCCAAAAAGTTCCAGAGTGGTCTCTTGAAGAAACGGCCGTGTTGCATTCAATGGGCAGTGACCACGTCTCGACTTGATTTGTCAGGAGGCAAGCCGGCGTTGGCAACTCGCAGTCGCCTTCAGGATGTGGTCAAAAACGAACTCCAGGGCCCTGACATCATTCCATATCAAAACAGACCGCGATCCGCGAATCGGACAACTCAATGAGACTCGGGATCTTCGGTGGGACATTCGACCCGGTTCACTATGGACACCTGTTGCTGGCTGAAATCTGTCGACAGGAACTCGCGCTGGATGAAGTGCGTTTTGTACCCGCCGGTAACCCACCTCACAAATCGGGAGACATCTCCAAAGGGCACGCGCGCGCTGATATGGTGAAGCTGGCGGTGTCCGGCTACCCGGAATTCACTGTTGATCGGCGTGAAATTCGGCGGGCCGGTCCGTCGTTCACCGTTTTGACACTCGATGAGATCACTCAGGAGAACCCCAACTCGGAACTGTTCTTTCTGATGGGGGCAGATTCGCTGTGCGATTTCCCGACTTGGCGCGAACCTGAGAGGATTCTGGAGTTGTCCACGGTGGTGGCGGTGAACCGACCGGGCGTGGAGCCGTCCGTCCCGAATGGGCCGATGACCGACATGGGGGGTCTGGATCCGGCGAGAATCCTCTTGCTTTCAATGCCAGGTACCGACATTTCTGCATCAGATTTGCGAAACCGAGTTCGCGACGGACGGGGATTGCGGTTTCTCACGCCTCGATCCGTGGAGGCATTTCTCACGGAGCATAAATTGTACGAAGAATCGTTGTGAATGCCGGGGAATCCAGGTTTGCCGATTCAGCGACCGGAATCCGCCGCTATTTTGGTCATGGAATGATGATGGCGGTTCTGGTCAGTCGCGGCCAGGCTCTGTCGCGGTGGACCTGCGGTAGACGTCGGGCCCATCGTAGTAAGCGGCGTGCGGTCAGGGCCTTGCGATCGGGACGACGGCTCCTGCACAAAGTTCGTCTGTGTCCGTGGTCGTGAGATCGTCCCACAGTACGGTAGATTTCAAACAGAAAACGAGGAATCAAAGTGTTCGACACCGTTGCCGTGATTGGAGCCACCGGAGCAGTTGGCAGCATCATTTTGGAACTCCTGGAGCAGCGTCATTTTCCAGCGTCGAGGTATCGATTGCTGGCGTCCGCTCGCAGCGCCGGACGCAGGATCACGGTGGCCGGTCAGGACGTCACTGTCGAAGAACTGACGCACGATTGCTTTGAAGGGGTCGATCTGGTCATTGCCAGTACACCGGACGATACGGCGGCTGAATATTTGCCGTCGGCCGTGAAAGCTGGTGCGAAGGTCATTGACGAATCAGGATACTGGCGGATGAACCCCGACGTTGCGCTGGTCGTCCCTGAAATCAACCCGCAGGCAGCGCTCGACGCGCGGGGTATCATTGCCAGTCCCAACTGTTCCACGACGCAAATGGTTATGGCGATGAAGCCTCTGTATGACGCCGCTGGAATCGATCGCGTGATCGTCAGTACCTATCAGGCGACCAGCGGTGCCGGACTTCAGGGCAATACGGACCTGATTGAAGGGACCCGGGCAGCACTGGATGGGAAAGACTATGAGTACCAGGTCTTTTCACATCCGATTGCCTTCAACGCGATCCCGCAGATTGGCAGCGAAAAAGAAGAGGGATACACCAGCGAAGAACTCAAGATGGTGTACGAGACCCGGAAGATTTTTGACGATGAATCTCTGCGGATCTGCCCGACCTGCGTGCGCATCCCGGTCGCGAATTGCCACAGTGAGAGCATTCTCGTCGAGACCAGGCGACCGGTCAGCGTGGACGAGGCGCGGAAGCTCTTTGCGAACACTCCGGGCGTGACTTTGGTGGACGATGTCGCGGCGGGGCAGTACCCCCTGCCCTCCACCTGCAGCGGCAGCGACGACGTGTTTATCGGTCGTATCCGCCGAGACCTTTCGCACCCCAATGGCCTGGCATTTTGGTGCGTCTCGGACAATCTGAGGAAGGGAGCCGCCACGAATGCCGTGCAGATCGCCGAATTGCTGGCCGAGCACCGTGCGTAGTCTGTTGTGGACGATTCTGGTGGTCGGACTCACCGGCTGCGGGGCGTCTTCAGATCAGCAGGCGAACGAGACTCCCCAGCGCACAACGTTTGCGGTGACCAGTTACCCATTGCTGGTCATGGCGGAACAGCTGGTCGGCGACACGGCCGACGTTGAATTCATCGTCAACAACAGCACGATATCCCCGGACCGGAGACCCGAATCCACTGCCATCCGGACGATGCAGCGGGCGACCCGAATTCTGATCAACGGTGCCGATTACGAACCGTGGCTGCAGCGCGTGACCTTGCCACGATCTCGGCTGATCGATACGGCTCAGGGTTATTATGACCAGCTTGTCCGCATTTCGGACGCGGTCATTCACCAGCACGGGCCGGAAGGCGGTCATTCTCACCCGGGGGTGGTGTGGGCCACATGGCTGGATCCGCAACTGCTGACATCTCAGCTGGATCAGACGCGGGACGTCCTGCTGGATGTTCTTCCCGGCTCGGCGGCGTCGATTCGCAGGGCGGCAGACACTCTGACTGCGGAATTTCGGACTCTGGATGATCGCGTTGAGGACATCATGGCGGAGACTTCAGAAATCTCCGTCTCGGTGCTTGGTGATGCGCCGGTGTATCAGTATCTGACTCAGCGGCTCGGCTGGGAATTGAATTACGTTCACCTGCCGGCCCTGGGACCATTGTCGGATAACGATCGTCAGTTACTGGAGAAGGCGATCGTTGAACATCAACCAACTGTGGTGTTTGTAAGGTCGACCCTGGCCAATGAACTGGCGTCGTTGCGCGGCAACAGCGAAATACCGTTCGTTCTCATTGATCTTTGTGAGACCGATCAGAACGGTCGAACTCTTGTCCAGCGATTGGCTCAGAATCTTGAGGCAATTTGGGGCAGCGTCGTTCGCTGACAAGCGCAGCATCCGAAACATTCCAGGCGTCCGCTCTGGACGGGCGACACTCAGCCAATTGGCTGCAGCGGGCAACGGTTCGCGACAAATGTTTGTTCGCGATCCTCGGATTCGAAATACACGGTGACGGTTGCCCGCCCCGTTCCGCCGGTTGTCGTCACGACCGTCCCGCGTCCATACTGCGGATGTCGTACTGCGGATCCGACTGGAAAGAGCGATGGCTGCTGTTGTTCTTTAGATGCGTTCAGTTGGTGTTTCAGCAAATCAGTTCCGGACATCAGCGCAGGTGAACCGGGCTGCCCGCGTGAATGTTCATAGCGCTGACGAGCCCTCAGCAGTTGTTCATCCGGCTCCGATGCGGTCACGGGCGACGATTGAGGAAACTCATTGTCGACGACCAACGGCATTTCCTGCACGAAGATGCTGGCAATGGTCGCTCGTCGTTGCCCACGAAACGTGCGCTCGTCCGTTTGCGTGAGGTACAGTTCCTCCTGTGCGCGCGTCACGGCAACAAACAGCAACCGACGTTCTTCCTCAAAGCTGGCCGGATCACCGTCGTCAACAGCGCGTTCATGCGGGATCAGGCCGCTTTCCAGCCCCAGCACATACACGACCGGGAATTCTAATCCCTTCGCGGCGTGCATCGTCATGAGGGTGACAGCTCCTCGAGACTGGTCCACGTTATCGACTTCACTGGTGAGACTGGCCAGTTCCAGGAAGCCCTGGAGCGATGGGGCGTCGTCTTCGTCTTCTTCCATGAGCTGTTCGTATTGCCGGGCGGCGCTGATGAGTTCATGGACGTTCGCGGCGCGGTCCTGGTCGACTTCATTGTCGTGGTCTCGCCAGAGCGACAGGTAGTCGATTTCTGCCAGCAGTTGTTCGATGAGCGACGATACTGATTTTTGAACAGACTGTTCGTGCAACCGCTGAATGAGGTCAGTAAAGGCATCCAGAGGTTTGCGACTGCGGCCGGTGAGTGATGGGATTTCGTCGCAGCGCCGGGCGGCTTCGAACATGGTGATCGAGTGCTTTTTGGCGAAGTTTCGCAGCTTCAGGAGTGTTTTTTCTCCGATGCTTCGTGCCGGACGATTGATGATGCGGGTGAGAGCTGTTTCATCAGCCGGGTTTTCTAGGACCCTTAGATATCCGATTAAGTCGCGAATTTCAGCGCGATCGTAAAACGAGAAACCGGCGGCTACCTGGAACGGGACAGCGTGTCGCGACAGAGCCGTTTCGATGGATCGCGACAGGGCGTTGACACGATAGAACACTGCGAAATCCGCATAGCTGCGATTCTTCTTGCGGACGGCATCTGCGATTTCCACAGCGATGGCGTCCGCTTCGGTGTCACCGTTCGTGAATCGCCGCAGCTGCACGGGTAATCCCTGTGGGTTTGGCGTGGTCAGCTTTCGAGGGTGACGCCGATTGTTGTATGAAATCAGTTGATCGGCGCAGTCGACGATGGCAGCCGTGCTCCGGAAGTTCTCGTCCAGCGTAACGATTCTGACGCCATCGAAATCGCGTTCGAAGTGAGCGATATTGTCAGGTCGGGCACCACGCCAGCCATAGATCGACTGATCCGGGCCGCCGGTCGCACAAATGTTCGGGAAGATCTGTGACAGACCGGTGAGTATCCGATACTGAGCCTGATTGGTGTCCTGGTATTCATCGACCAGCACGAAACGAAACTGCCGGTCCAGAAACTCACGACGTTCGGGTGCGTTGATCAGGATGTCGACGACGTGCAGCAGCAGTGCGTCAAAGTCCACCACATTCTGACTCAATAGTTCCTGTTCGTATCTGGGAAACACATCACAGACGACGGCATCCAGTGGGTCGCCCACACGCTGTTCATAGCGGTGTCGAAAAACTTCCGCCGTCACCAGATCGTTGCGGGCTCGGCTGATGCGGTTCAGGATTCGCCGGGGTTCGAAGTGAACCGTATCGTAGCCGACGTCTTTCATAATCCGTCGAATCAGTCGCACCTGATCGGCGGTGTCAAGAATGCTGAAGCTGGATTTCAGGCCCACATCTTCCGGCCAGGTGCGCAGCAGACGTGAACAGAATCGATGAAAGGTGCTGACCGCGACACGGCGACCGGGAACCAGCGACTGAACTCGCGAAGCCATTTCGCGGGCCGCCTTGTTGGTGAACGTTAAAGCAAGGATCGCGTCGGCCGCCACGCCACGTTCGATCAGGCGGGCGATGCGGTGTGTGATCACGCGCGTCTTGCCGGAACCTGGTCCCGCGAGGACAAGCAGCGGACCTTCAAAATGTTCTACGGCCACCTGCTGGGCGGGCGTCAGGGATTGGGACATGGAAAGCGTCCTGCCGGCTGGGAGTTCAGCAAGCCCGTTTCACTGGCTCTTGTCCTGCATACGGTCCTACGCTTCGAATTCATCCACCGTGATCTTCAAGTCTCGTAATTGGTGATCGTCCACTCGTGACGGGGCTCCTGAAAGCAGATCGGACGCTCGCTGAGTTTTAGGAAAGGCGACGACGTCGCGGATATTATCATCGCCCGTGAGTAACATCACCCAGCGGTCCAGCCCGAGAGCAATACCTGCATGTGGGGGTGCCCCGTAACGCAGAGCTTCCAGCAGGAAACCGAATCGTGATTCCGCTTCCTCGGGTGAAATGTCCAGCAGGTCAAAGATCTGCTGCTGCACTTTCGGGTCATGAATACGGACGCTGCCGCTGGCGGCTTCGTTTCCATTGACAACCAGGTCGTACGAGTCGGCCCGAACTTTAGCCGGATCTGATTTCAGGTAATCCAGGTCTTCGCTGTTTGGCTGACAGAACGGATGATGCTCGGCATCATAGCGACTGGATTCTTCGTTCCAGGTGACTATCGGAAAATCGACAACCCACAACGCATTGAAGTCCGCAGGGTCATAGAGCTTCAACTCGAGTCCCAGGCGGTTGCGCAGGGCAGCCAGCGCCGCAGAGGTCACGGCTGGTTGGTCGGCCACAAACAACAGCAGGTCGCCGTCTTCGCCGTCCATCAGTTCAATGATTTCACGTTGCTGTTCGTCCTCAAAGAACTTGGCGATGGTGGATTCCAGTTTGCCTCCTGCCACCTTCATGTAGGCCAGGCCTTTCGCTCCGTATTCACCGACGAAGTTCTTGAGGTCCTTGTCGAGCAGTCGGCGGCTGTATTTGTCGGCTGCTCCCTTCGCATTGAGTCCGCGAACGCGTCCGCCTCCTTCAATGACCGACTTGAAGACTCCAAAATTACTCGCCGCCGCCGGTTTGCCGACATCGATGAGTTCCATGCCAAAACGCAGGTCCGGTTTGTCAGACCCATACCGCTCCATGACATCCGCATGCGTGAATCGAGGCAACGGAGTTGGCAGATCAATGTCCTTAACCTGTTTGACAACACTTGACACGAGACCATCGACGAGTGACAGGATGTCGTCGCGGTCCACAAACGACATCTCAACGTCAATCTGAGTGAATTCCGGTTGTCGGTCGGCTCGCAGATCTTCGTCTCGAAAACAGCGAGCAATCTGGTAGTAGCGGTCAAATCCGGCGACCATCAGGATCTGTTTATAAATCTGCGGCGACTGGGGCAGCGCGTAAAAGCTGCCGTGATGGATTCGGCTTGGCACCAGGTAGTCACGAGCTCCCTCCGGCGTACTGCGTCCCAGCATCGGAGTTTCGATTTCAAGAAACTCACGGCTGTTGAAGTAGGCACGGATCGCCTGCGTCATCTTGTGGCGGACAATGATGTTTTCCTGGAGCGGTTCACGACGCAAATCCATGAAGCGGTACTTGAGGCGTAATTCTTCATTGGGCAACTCCGGGCCGTCGAGTTCGAATGGTGGTGTTTGACTGCTGCTGTGAACGATCAGCTCATGGGCGCGGACTTCGACGTCGCCGGTCGTCAGCTTCGGATTGACAAGATTGTCGCCCCGATACCGAACATCGCCACGAATCTGAATCACATCTTCGCGGCGAAGTTTTCGGGCGATGGAATCGATCTGGCTGTCTTCCTCGGTATTGAAAACAACCTGTGTTTTCCCATAGCGGTCCCGGAGGTCGACAAACACGAGGTTTTCGCCGTGGTCACGGTAACTGTGGACCCAGCCGCAGAGAGTAGTGGACTGGTCGACATGGTCACGACGAAGTTCGCCGCAGGTGTGAGTTCTAAGCACAGTTGAAATCCGAGTTATATCCGCTTTGCGGGGATCAAGTGACAGTTATGAATTGAGAACCACTGCAGCGGGTTCATGGCGGAAACCGCGATTATAGGGTCGCATTCAGCCGGGGCAAATCGCTTGTCGACCGCCGCCGCGTGCCCCCTCAGAGCTCCGACCAGCGTCAGTCAGACCTGAATCTCAGACAATACGTGCCGTGCGGATCAAGTCAGTTGACAGTTCCGCAGGAATTACAAATAAGTCGACCATTGAGAACCGCTGACGGAATCCAGGAAAGGCACTGCCGTGAATCAGGCCGTCGATCTGACAGTCAACAATATCAGTGTTTCCGAGATTCATCGAAATCTGGACCCGCCAAGCCTCTATGAGCATGCGATCCGGTATGACCCCGAAACGACGATGTCGGACACCGGTTGTCTGATCGCATATTCCGGAGAAAAGACAGGCCGCTCGCCGGATGACAAAAGGATCGTCCGCCACCCATCCTCGGAAAAGGATGTCTGGTGGGGACCAGTCAATTTCCCGCTGGACGAACTCACCTTTGCCATCAATCGCGAACGGGCCATCGACTATCTGAACTCGAGACCGCGGCTGTACTGTGTCGACGCGTTTGCAGGCTGGGATCCCGGCACCCGGCTGAAGGTTCGTGTGATCTGTGCCCGGCCCTATCACGCGCTATTCATGTTCAACATGCTGATTCGTCCGTCGGACGAAGAACTGGCAGATTTCGGGGAACCCGATTTCGTCATCTTCAACGCCGGCGGATTTCCCGCAAACCGCTATACGACCGGCATGACGTCTCGTACGAGTGTCGATTTGAGTCTGGAACTTCGTGAAGTCGTCCTGCTGGGAACTGAATACGCCGGTGAGATGAAGAAGGCCGTTTTCACATTCATGAATTATCTGCTGCCAAGTCGTGGCATGCTGTCCATGCACTGCTCCGCAACGCGTGACAGGGACACCGGTCAGTCATCGGTGTTGTTTGGACTGTCAGGAACCGGCAAGACGACACTGTCAGCCGACCCCAATCGTTTCCTCGTTGGAGATGATGAGCATGGGTGGTCCGATAAGGGCATTTTCAATATCGAAGGCGGCTGCTACGCGAAAGCCGTCTATTTGACCCGGGAATCGGAACCGGAAATCTTTGACGCTCTTCGATTCGGAGCAGTCCTGGAAAATGTGGTCTACGATCGCTCGCACCATCATGTGGACTTCAACGATACCTCAATCACACAAAACACCCGCGGTGCCTATCCAATTCAGCACATGCAAAACGCGAAAATTCCATG
>JBDOMX010000534.1:0-10438 GCA_039831615.1 Planctomycetaceae bacterium | reverse complement strand
AGCAATACCATTCCTGGATCGGCAGGAAGTTCGACTCGTGAAGTTGTCAGCCATGAACAATGATCCGTGCAGCTTCCGTGGCTCTTATCACAAGGACACGAACTGTGCTCTGACTCTTCAGGATCAGTGGCCGCAGCCGCATCGCAGTGAGCATGAAAGCTGCAAGTGCATTGGTACGTTTGCGGCAATTCCTGCTTCTCAGCCGCAGGGGCCTCCGAATGCAGGGCATCGCAATGATCATGGTGAGCGCAACATCCGATCCCTGCGTGAAGCAACACGCTAAGAAGAGTAAGGAGTTTTGCAGCACCGTGAAGCATGAGAAGTCCCTGGAGTATAACCGCTGTCGCAGATTATCGTCATCACCGCCAAATTGTCATCATCAATACTGGAGACGAATTCCGGAATGTCTGGACAGAATGGCAATTCCGGTGCCAAACTCCATCACGAACCTCCGGCGGTTCAGAAATCAGTCGCGATGGCGTAATACGGGTTTTACTGCCCCGATTCGATACCCTGCGTGTCGTCGAACCGTGGCAATATGTGATCAAAACGATTCTGGTTTGCCGCTAATGAACGCTTGAGAAGTGCACACTATTCGCAAACATGGCGCAAGAAGTGTCCATGACTGAACGTGCAACTTGCGATATCAAGTGGGTCCGACACACATTCAGTGATTCCATCTCATAGCACGTAAGAACAAGTCGTCAGGCCGCAAGTGCTCCAGGTTGCTAACTGACTCAGGAGAACGGGAGCCTGTTTCTTGACAGCGTGCCGCACGTGACAAATGTTGGCATCGCGAACATCACAAATTCACTTGGGCTAATTGAGTGACTGATGAAGGGGACCCAGCTCAACGACGACAGCCTCGATTCTCTCATTCACCTGACGGAGTTTACAGTGTTGGGCCTTGACGACGCCGCAATCAGCGACCGCCGGGTCGAGCGTATTAGAAGCAGTTTTCGAAAAGTCGTGGCAGGTCTGGCTCGCGGAGGCCAATGGATGATGGGCTCTGGCACTCTCGGTGCGGCCACGAATCAGGGTAATACGCTGTCAAACGGCTCCCTGCGGCCGCCGTGACTGTGGATACGGACAGCGTCTGTCTTTCCAGTCGATTGGAGAAACACCATAAGAATTGCGGTTCGTTCAGTGCAGCTGGTCGCGTTTGCCACGCTCATTTGTCAACCACTGCGGGCCGCGGATGATGCCGCCATGGCTCGGAAGCTGATTGACGAAAGCGAGTTCAGGAAGCGGGCATAGATTTCCACCGGGCTTTGGCTCCTTCGAACACGATTCGGGAGACAATCGGCACCAGGATTCAATCTGTACTCCCAAAAATTTCGCCGGCGATCTGGTTGCCCGTAATGGCGGGGCCCTCAGCAACCTTCGAAAGAACACTCCGGCGACCACCGAGTTTCGGCACCAGGTCCATCGGAATGACGATCCTGTAGCGTCGATCGGCGTCGATCTCCGGTTGCGTGACGGGCGGCCAGGTCAGGAGTTCCTTCGTTGCGACCCAGCGGTCGTAGATGTCGGTGAACTCGGTGCCAGTTACCTCAGCCGTCATTGTCTCGACGTCGCGTCTGTGGACAGCGAAGTCGAGCGAAGTGTACGACGTGGAATCGTAAGTCGGCAGCCAATTGAAGTCGTAGCCTCCGAACAGTCCTCGATCTTCTGGTCCCCACCAAAGTGCGAAGTCAACGTCTGCCTGCCGGCGCATGACTTTCATATGTGCGAGTGCCAGGTTGTCCCGGTTCGAAAACTCCTCAGGAACTAAAACGTCGTCAACTGTGGGAGTGATGAACTCCCAGTTCTGATCCAGCTGTGATTCCCGGCGAATCCGTCCGCTGACTGCCCGGACCATCAGGTCGGGCTGATCGATCATTTTGAAGCCCGCGGAACCGGCCAGAAAGTAGCGCGGATTCCTGACAAACTGCTGCTGCTCTGTTTCATTCAGATACGGCGAAACGACGTAGATCAGGCGGTGCGGATGTTCCGGATTGAAGTAGTGAAAGCTCAGGACTGAACCACGCACCGACAATTGCTTCCGGCCTGCGGCATGCAGAACGCCTTCTTCAATCGTACAGGGCAGCTGTTCTGAGATGCGGCGGAGGTAGGAATTGTTCTCGGGCGTGCCGACAAGCAGCAGATTGCAGTCACCCAGGGCCACATCAGTCAGGCTGGAATCCGCCCGCACGGGGAACTGGACGTGCGCCGGTTTAAAATGCGGACCGCCACTCTGTGCAAGGACATTTGCCGCCTGCTGCAAAAACTGATTCTCCCTGTCGTCAGATCCAGTTCCATGAATAACGAGCAGGGGCTCCCCCTGAAACACGTTTGCCGCCGCTCCGGCCCCGTATTGTCGCCGTCGAGGACTCGTTGCTTCCGTGGGTGATTGAACCTGCCAGCCGTCTGATCTGGTAAACGTCAGCCAGGCAGGAGATTCCGGCGCTGTTGCGCCCCCGGCGGACGGATCGTGTTGTGCGTCAGCAGCACACTCCACGGACGTTCCATCAATCGTGAGTTCCTGGCCGCGTCCCCATGGCGCATTCGTCAGATCGATCGAGAACGTGCGGATGTTTCGCGTAATGACCGTCACGCTGTCCGCTGCTGCCTGAGCTTCGACACGGGCAACTCTGTGCGGATCCAGAAAGTCATCGATCCGGATCCAGTAAGCGCGACCATCGCGAGGATGTTCGCACGAGTAAACAATGTGCTGCGGACTCCTGTCACGTTCCTGATCGAACAACCAGTCCATCGTTGGGTCAGGCGGGGACCTGGTGCCGTGTCCGGCTGTCGGATGTTCATTCAGAACTGCGTCGTATCCCATATCGGCGAGCTTTTGAAACTGCACCCTCACATTGCAGATGGCCGAAGTCCAGTCGTTGACTCCATGTTCGCAACGGATCGGCAGGTTGCGAAAATTCTCCAGGGGAAGATCGTTGCCGAACGCAACCAGCGGAACCACTCCGGCGAACACATCAGGACGATACGCCGCCGTATGCATGACTCCCGTGGCACCGGCAGACGTTCCCGTGATGTAGACGCGATCCTCATCAACGTTGTACGCGGACTTCGCATGTTCGATCACTTGCAGCACATCGTAGCGACTCATGCTGCGGTAGCCCCAAACACCTCTGCCATGCGGCCTGACTCGAATGAACGGCCGGTCGGACGTTGGCAGCATCGCCGCTGAACCGAACACCTGCACGAACAACGGATACTGCTCGTTTGGCGAATAGCCAGGCGGCAAGGTCAACTGATACTGCTGTTTTCGGCCTTCCGCTTTTGAAGTGTACGATTCACTCAACGTTGACGCTTCGGCAACCCAGGCCACGGCGGGTGATGCCTCTCGAAAGACGGCATCCTGAAATACGGCGGCAGCCGTTCCCTCAGCATCGCACAACCCACGCAGGTCATGACCGACATCGGGCACGAGTGTGATCTTGCAGGGAATGTTCCGGTCCTGCAGAGCAGTTTGAAACGTCACCGCTGAAGTTTTCCAAAAGTCCCGCTCACCACAGATGAGTAGAAACTGAGTGCCGTTGCGCCGCACGACGTCATGGTTCCGTTTCAAAAAGTGATACGTGTTGTTTTGGCGTATCAGATTCGGATTCGATTTGAGGTTTCTCTCCAGAATGTTCAGGATGAAGTCACTGTTGCTGTTTTGCAGATCGACAGCACCGCCACCGTAGGCGACCGCTGCACAAAACATCCCCGGATACTTGATGGCAATCTTCAGAGCGCCGCTGGCCCCCATGGAATACCCATGCACGGCACGCCCTTCGCGTGAGACGATCGTTCGAAATCGCTGGTCAATGCGTGGTATCAGTTCGTTAATGATCATCGACTCGACCATGATGTGTCCGTCATGATGATCCATGTATCCGGAACGAAAACCGTTCGGGTACACCAGGATAATCTCTTCAATGGTGTTCGACCTGCAGAGATCGTGCCACGATTGTGAGGTGAAGACGCTCGAACATTCGTTGCCTCCACCGCCATGCAGCCAGTACACCACCGGATATCGCTGTCGGCCGGAGTCGTAATCAGGAGGCAACACGACCGAGTACCCGACCGTCGCCTTCATGGCAGCGCTGTCGAATGTCTCGTGAAGCAAACCCGGTGTGCGTGCCAGCAGTCCTGCACTCGGTTTCTTAACCCATTGCGCATGTGCGGGGCACGCACTGGACATGCAGGCAGCCACGCAGCCTGCAGTGAGGAGGCGAAGAAACACGCTGGACATGCGGCGCACCTTGGGGAATGAGAGGCGATGAAACCGGACAGCGTCAGGTCTGCCTGAATGCATTGATCACAGCCGCTCGTTGGGTGGGGCGGATTTCGCCTGTTCACGGGGCGATGCCCGGACCAGCGCATCGTTTTCGTCTCGTATTGTTCTGCGCACTCACCGGTGCGTTCGGACGCGCACCACCGGATCAGGAGTGTTTCGAAGATCGATCCTTCTTGGCGCCTGGACTCCTCATGCTTTCCGTGGTCGCGCGGCGAATGTTTGACTGAACCGGAGAAGGCGAAACGCCAGGCGTGAACAGCCGCAGGATTCAGGAATGACCATGGTTTTCTTACACTCTGTGTCCCCGGTCAACGATTCCGCCACCACAGCTCTATGCCGGATCATTCTGCAGCAGGACCTGTGGGAGAGCTTTCAAAAGGTTCCAGACGTAACTGGACTCGTGTGGCGTTTCTGACATACAGCGAAATGTTTGCATGCCGGTGTCGGCGATCTGTGACGGGTTCGAACACGTGAGTCCGCGGTGCTCGATCTCATTCCGCAGCCAGCGACTTGAATCGGCGCCCTCAACTCGGACCTTCCAGGCATTGCCAAGCGGGCGAATCCACACGCGAAATGGATCCACGTCGGCGGCGACCGTATTCGGATGCGCCGGACGATGCAGTGGCTCCGCTGACAGGTGAGGTGACACGGCAACTTTGACTGTCCCGGAGGAGTATTCCGGGTTCAACTGCAGCTTCACCTCCGGCCATTGATTCAGCAACTTCTCGACACGCCCCTTTTCGAATCGGTCCTTCGTCAAACACCGAAATGTGCAGTGAAGGTCGTCGGTGTCCTGGAAAAAATCAACTGACTCAAACCCCTGGTCGGCGAGACGTTTTGTCAGCCATTTGGCTTCGTGGCCGGCTTCGACTGCAATTTTCCACGAGAGCCCTGTTGGGCGCATCCATACTCGAAACGGATGCGCCGCATCCGGGGCTTCGACCGGACGTGTATCCACCGTACTCATCATATCTTCCAGACTCCCGTGCTCGAACGACCTGAGGCAATGAACTGAACGCCCGGCCGATGAATCTACTCGATTTGGGTCCAGTATAGGAATACGAAACGATCGCTTGATGATCAACTCCATGAGTCGTCGCTGGCTGACGAGTTCCTGAAACGTGGGGCATGTGAAGACATTAGCCGCTCCGGAGGACAGGATCGGCGCGTGATGGGGAGAAGATGCCCGCGGCGATCTGCAAAGGAGATAGCGGCGTCCGTGTCTTTGCCGAGAAGTTCGCCGACAATTCTGAATGTGGCGGCGCAACGGTCGTCCGCAAACATCAGCGTGGCTTAGTCGCTCGAAGACTTCCAGTTCGTAGTTCGTAGGGCCGGCTGTGCCGGCCGCTGGTGGGCATTTATCGGCCGGCACAGCCGGCCTGGTGAACTTTTTGCCAGCCCGGTGCACAAGCAGATTCACCTTTCACACGACCCCATTTTCAATGGCGAACCGAATCAGTTCCGCCGTACTCGACAGGTTGAGCTTTTCGAGGATTCGCGAACGGTACGTCGACACGGTGCTGGTGCTGACATTCATTTGTTGACCGCATTCCTGCAGGCCGGCTCCGGCGCCAAGAATCCTCAGCACGTCGAATTCTCTTTGTGACAATGATTCGAGTCCCAGTCAATCTCGTTTGGGCCGGCGCAGCCGGGTCCAGACATCCTGTGACACCTTGGGTGAGATATAGACATTTCCCCGTGACACCGTATTAATGGCTTCGACCAATTCATCAACGGCTGCCGACTTGATCATGTAGCCGTGTGCTCCGGCTTCGAATGCTCGTACAGCGTAGTGCACGTTTTCGTGCACAGTGAGCACGAGAATCCTGAGTTCACTGTGCTCGCGGATCAGTCTTTCGATCGCATGAGGAGCGTCAAGCTTTGGCATGGAGTAATCAAGCACTAAGCAATCAGGCAGCTCCCGTCGCACCACTTCAAGCAATTCCAGTCCGTCGCTGGCTTGTCCTTTAACGATCACTGCTCCGCTGTCTTCGAGGACCCGAGCCAGAGACTCACGCACTATGGCGTGATCGTCGGCCAGGACCACGCTGGTTGGGTTAGCTATCATGCTTGCCTCTCGATTGTTTCGATTGCCCATCTCGGAATGGCAGGCTCATCTCGATGCTGGTGTCCGCGTGCCGATCGGATTTCAACTGTAGCTCTCCCGCCAACAGGTCGACTCGCTCCTGGATGCCCAGAAGTCCCAGTCGTTGACCGTTGTTCCCGGACGTGTCGTGACCGCGACCATCGTCGCGAATCGCGATACAGAGTTGTTGCGAGGCATCGTGCTTTTCGATCGACATCCTGACACGGACTGTTGAGGCATCAGCGTGTTTGGCGACATTGTTGAGTGACTCCTGCAGCAGACGGTAGGCGTTATCCGCGATTTCGTCCGGTATCTCGGCGGAATCAAACGACAGATTCGCATCGACCTCAATCCCTGTCCGCTCCTGGAACTCCCACAAGTGGCTCTCCATCGCGTCTCGCAGGCCGAGATCGTCCAGCACAGCGGGACGCACGCGCGTGGCAAAAGAATGCAGGGACTGCAGGAGTTGTTCGTTCTCCCGAATCGCGCGTTCTAAATGTGGCCTCGCTGTTTCTGAATGGATGTTGCGGCTTGCCAACTTGAGGTCCAGGTTGATCGCCGTGGCCTGCTGTCCCAGGTCGTCGTGAATTTCTCGCGAGATTGCTCGGCGTTCATCCTCCTGAATTCGCAACAAGCGCGAGGAAAGCTCACGAAGTCGCTCCTCAGAAATGGCGATCTGATCATTTTGCAGATTGCGGCTGATCATCGCGTGGGCCCAGTAACGTGCGAAGATCGCCAGCGGAACAAAAACACTACCAGCGAGCAACAACAGGCGTTTCAGGAGTCGATGCGAGGCGGCAAAGACCTGATCTCGCGGCAAGTAGGACACGACCACGATCGAATCACGCGACGTGACCCCGTCCCCCGGTTGGTTTCCCTGCGGAATGCTTCTGGCAGCGAAGGCGCCACGGGCCGTGAGTGCACAGTCCTCCAGTTCATGGATACGCGACCACTCGTGGGGAAACTGACGGGCGAACGTACGGTCATGCCCCAACAGCCAGCCCCAGGCATCGTCAGGGTCCGCACTTCGCAGGTAGTGACCATCGGGGCGCAGCAGAAGGGCAAACCCCGGAAGCGTCGAATTGTCGAGTTCGCTCAGGAGACGCGATCCCAGATAATTCAAAACAAGAAACCCGCCGACAATGCCGGCTTGATCGCCGACCGGAGTGACAAACCGAATGACGGGTTTCAGCGGTTTCTCGATGCGGCCGTATTCCAGGTTGAAATCAAACTCCGAGACAAAGACCTGGCCGGCGCGCAGAGAAGCTGCGTGTCGAAAGTAATAGCGGTCGGACTTGTCCTGCAGCTCGGATGGCAGAACCGAAATCGCCCTGCCTCGCGAATAATTGATGCGGATCCTTTCGCGTCCGCTCAGGTCCAGCAGCCGAATCTGATCGTAGGTCCCTTTCCGGCGAATGAAGTTAAGATACTCCGTTTCGAGCCCCGCACGTTGAGTCTCGTCACTCTGAACGAATTGGCGGACCGGGGCCTGGTCGGCAAGGAACAGCGCATCGGCGCGGACACCGTCGAGCTCTCGCGAAATCAGATCAAACGCGACATCCAGACGGTGCCTGGCCTGCTCGGTGCGTAACGTCCATTCGCGACGGCATTCCTGAATCCAGAGGCCGGCCACGATGATCCCCAGCACCAAAGCAAAAACCGCACAGACTCCAAGCTGTAGCCTGAGGACTGAGCCGGCCTCGGGCGTTTTCTTCTGTGCGACGGACATGTTGGGACCGCGTCATGCAAACACAAGGATCTGGACCAATCCCATTGTACGTCAAAGTGAGGTACCAGCCATGTGAGGGCTTCATTGTCGCAACAAGACATAACACATAGCACAAAAGCACATGATATTGAGCAATGCCAGGACCACCACTGGGAGGCCGTCCTGAACGCCGGAATTCCTGAGAACACTTTTCACGGTGGATCACCCCGTTAAAGACATAGCAAAAAAACGACCAAATCGTCTTGCTCCTGCCTGGTGAGACGCAGGAAAGAACGAGCGGAACGGTCGGGCCAAGGGCCGATTGTTCACTGCCGGGGAGTGATTGTCTGTCGCTGGATCACCGATTTTCCTGTAGCCGATTTACGACAACAGCGGCGGCCGATGTTGTCATGGATCTGGAAACGGCTGGACTGGCCATCACGAGGACCGTGACGCAGATCGTTCCTGCGGCGTCAATCGTCTCCGGGTCGAACTCGAATCATTCGAACTCAGGAGTCCGTGTGATGAGCCGGACGCTGCTCCGGGCTGCCTTTCCGAACACCGTCGTGCGGCCGATGTTTCGCGGTGGCGGATGAGAGGAAGTGAAACTGCAGGACCACTCGCAGTGACCACTGAGCGCGGTCCGGTTGCACGACCACAGTCAACAGTCGGACTCGTCTCATTGGAGGACGATTGCCGCGGGGGAGCAAAGCGGCGCTGGATGTGACCAGCCGTTCCCGCGTGCGTGGTGGTCTCGACCGGACCACTTTTTCCAACTAAGGAGGTGCTGTCGCGCACCCAGCACGCGACACTCCGGCTCTTTTTGTTTGTCGACGACCAGTCGCTCACTGCACCTGAAGATTTCACGTCGGGCACCCCGAGAAGCCCGACTTTTCTGAAAAAGCCGGGCTTCGGAGTCGGTCGCTGGACTCAACGTCACCCTATTTGCTGTTGATGGTCACTCCGGGCCAGTCATCGGTGCGAAACGGGGTCAGCGGCAGGCCAGCGTTGTCATAGAGATTGCACACTGGATTGTCGGCCCATCCGTATCGCACCGCCACGGGATCCGCCACATCTTTGCTGGACACTTCGATTCGACCGTCTTCCAGAATCTTCGCTTCGGCCCGGACAAACTTTTTATCTTCACCCGCGACGGCGAACCCCACCGGGTAGCGAACATCAAAGGGACGCCATCCATTGCCATCAACATGGTCGAACGACAGCACAACACTGCTGTCGTTCTTTTCCATGCCGTTGTACTGCGGACTGTGATACGGCACATCCACCCCATAGTCCCTGGCCAGAGCCCAGCGCGCCAGACGGCGACCGACATCCACTTTGTTCTTTGGGTGAATGTCTTTGCCCTCGCCAATGTCAATGATGACCGCTTCACCCGTGTTGGGCAGTCGTGACATGGTCATGGTCTGAGCTTCTCGAAGTTCGGCCCATTCGCTTTCGGCGGGTTCGGCTTTTTCATCTCGGAAATCAGCCAGCTGTACCCAGTAGAATGGAAAGTCTCCCTGGCCCCATTCCTCACGCCAGTTTGAAATCATCAGAGGAAACAGATCTCGATACTGGTAGGCTCGTCCCGCGTTGCTTTCGCCCTGATACCAGATGGAACCTTTGATGGTGTAGCCCAGATGTGACTTCAGGACGCCGTTGTAGATGTTGCCTGGACGGGAATTCCCTCGCATTCGACGATTCAGGTTGTTCAGGTTCTTTTTCTCGTCATCGTCCAGATCCGTCCTGCCGGACAGTTCCGCATAGGACCCTTCCATCGTTTTCCAGCGGTCCAGCAACGGAGCGAACGTTGCGTCAGCGCTCAGGACGTCTCGATTGATCCATGCCTCACATGCAGAACCTCCCCAGGCGTTGTTAATCATGCCTACGGGGACATCCAGAGTCTCCATGAGTTGCCTGCCAAAGAAGTAACCAACAGCGGAAAATCCTCCCACGGTTTCCGGAGTACAGACCTGCCACTGACGATCATCGTGTGACCAGATCGGCTCCTGGGCTCCAACCTGAGGATAATTGATCATGCGCAGCTGGGGATGCTTCGCGGCCAGACGTTCCAGATCAGCATCGCTGGAGGAATTGAGTCTCCACTGCATGTTTGACTGGCCGGAACAAATCCAAACTTCGCCCACCAGTACGTCGTTGAATGTTTTCGTTTCGTCACTGGTGATCGTCAGCGTATGCGGGCCGCCCGCCGTCAATTCCGGAATCGCCAGTGAAAACTTTCCTGCATCATCAGCCGTGGTACTCGCCGACTCTCCACCCAGTTCAGCCGATACTTGATGCCCCGGCGCCGTCATGCCCCAGATCTTGATCGGTGTCTTCTGCTGCACGACCATGT
>JBDOMX010000588.1:0-10444 GCA_039831615.1 Planctomycetaceae bacterium | reverse complement strand
ACATGAAATTGTCGACGGCGCCATGGGCGAACGCCCCGGCAACCAGGTTAAACGGGCGATTTTGGAAGCATTTATCGAGTCATCGCCTGGACCGACAGCGCGACGCCCGTGACCGGAAAGTTCACCTCCCCGCGATATGCAACTGACTCATCAGCAGACTTGCGAACACCACGGTCGCGGTTTCGATCCGCAGGATGCCCTCAGGCCACGACAGTCGAGTGGCTGCGTAGTCGGTTGCCTGCAGGACTTCTTCCCGAGTAAAACCTCCCTCCGGGCCAATCAACAATACGTTGTCATTCCCTTTTTCCGTCGAGAACTCATCGCCCGCATCGCCAGGATGCGCAATATAAATGAGTTGATTCGCGACCGATGCTTTGCGCAGAACCACGGAGAACTCCGTTGTCTCGTGAACCTTCATCAGGCGGTTCCGACCGGACTGTTTCATGGCTGCAATGACCGTCCCTCGCAGTTTTTCCAGCCGGGATTGTCGAGGGTCAATCACCGACCTGACGGTCCGCAGGGGAATGAATTCGTCGACGCCCAGTTCCGTCAGTTTCTCCACCATCGATTTGAGTCGGTCGCCACGTGGTGGGGCAGCTGCCACGATCAGTTGCGGGCGTTGCTGCGGCGCGGCCGGGCGCAGCGTTCCAACAGTGAGACCCACCGATGTTCGCGTCACGTCGGCAACGGATGCTGATGCGGAAGCTCCCAACCCGTCGAACAATTCAACGTCATCGCCGACTTTCAATCGCAGGACATGCAATGCATGATGAGATTCTGTTTCGTCCAGCCGGGCCATCGGGCCAGCCAACGTCGGACAATAGAATCTGACAGCCATGCAAATCTGTGCCCTTACCTCGGGATGCCAACGATCCCGCTGATCATTCGCGGACCGTGTCGTCTGCGGTGGCACTGTGAGCGGACTCCAGCAACGACGATTCAGCGCCGGTTTCCACCACCTCAATGACCGAAGTCTGCTGTGACTGCAACTCTCCTGACAAATCCGTCGAGTTTTGCACGGAAACCGGCAGGCCGTTCTCAAGGAGTGTCAAATTCGTGATGGCGATCCGTTCAGAACCAGTGAGTCCGGAAGTGACGACGACAATGGACCTCAAACGTCGACCTTGAGTGATTTTCTGTTTCCTGACCGTGTTGTCTTCGTCAATGACAAAAACATGGTCATTCAGAATGGCAGTCCTCGGAATGACGACCTGATCAACCTTCACATCACCAGTGATTCTCGCCTGCACAAACGTTCCGGGCAGAAGATGGTGTTTCTGATCCTGGTTGTTCACGGTGACGAAGACCTGAATTGTTCGTGAACCCGGGTCCGCTTTCGGCGCGACGCGACTGATAGCGCCGGTCCAGTCGGCAGCGACAGATTCGCTCGTCGCAAGCTCAACACTGGGGTGTCTGCCGGCATTCACCGACGCGTCAACCTGTCGCCAGTCTTCCAGTCCAATCGCCACCGGGATGTCGATGTGGTCGAGATCAGTAAGCTGAAACAGTGGTTCGCCGGCGCGCACGAACTGCCCGCGTTCCACCATCACCTCACTCAGAAAACCATCAAAGGGTGGCAGGACTCGAGTCCTTTCGAGATCGTCCTGAGCACGGTCGTTCTCAGACTGGCTCGCTGCGAGGCGTTCTTCGGCTGCGGCAATTCGAAGAGGGAAAAGGCTCAGTTGATTTTCCAGCTGGATGATCGAGTCTTTATGCCGGTTGACTTCGACCAGGGCTCGATTCAACTCTGATTTTGCTCCGGCTTTCAACGCCACCGCCCGACGATATCGATCGTACTCCTGCTGAAACGCCTGCAGATCGGATTTGGCCTTCTCCAGGGTGCGTTTGCTGTTGGTTTGTTCCTGCCGAAGCTGTTCGATCGCACGTGTGGCTTCGACGATGCTGTTTCTCGACTGACGTGCCCGATTCACGTAATCCCGCTCATCGACCCGGACCAGGACGTCTCCTTCAGCGTATCGAGTGGGTTCGTCTGCTGAGATGACGGTGTGCGGCGCGAAGACCGACTGACCGACCTCCAGGCGTGGATGCACTTCAACGACTTCACCGCTCACCTGAGCGCCCACGACAACTTCACGGTCCGGCATCGCCGTTCCGTAGGCCGTGATGATTTCCCGGAACGAGACGAGCTGGACAGCGTAGGCGTCGATATTCAGGGGCGCCGCGACGACCGCATTCGATTCGACACCCGGCTTTTGAGCACGAAGCGCGGCGAATCCCAGCATGCCAACGGCCAAAATCACCGCGATCACAATCTGGGAAATCACGGTGCGTCGCAACAGCGTACGGTATTTATTGTCGTCAGCCACCATGCGAATTACTGTTCGCGCAAGCGAGTCCCTGCCGCAAAAAGAATGACGCCGGCCAGCAGACTGACCGGCATGACGATGAGCGGAATGCCAAACTGTAGCTGATACAGGACCAATGCGGGCAGAGCAGAAAGCACGAGGATTTGCAGGAAGAAGCCGAGTCGGTGTTTCACGGGAGCGGGTCCTTGCAGGAAAGACGGAGTCGACAGCCGGCGATCGGGCGAAATCTCCACGATGCCGGCATCACGCCGCTGCCTGATCAGTCTTTCGCTTCGATCGTGTATTCCATCGGCTTCAGCTCAGTCGTCTCACCGTCTTTGACTTTGACTTTCAGGCTTCGCTCAAGATATCCGACACGTTCATGCCAGACGCGAAACTCCTGAGTTCCCACGGGCAGGTTTTTGATTTCAAACGTCCCATCCGCCTGCGTGATCGCTGAATACGGGTGATCCAAAACCAGCCAGTAAGCCTGCATCCATGAATGCAGGTCACACTTCACCTGAATTGGCAAAGACTCGCGGGACTTCATGGGGAAAAGCGTGCCTTTGCCCTGCAGGGTATTCCCCGGGATGATCAGGTTCGCACTTCCGTTCCGAATCGCGTACGTGTGGGTGTTGTGACTGATGGGATCACTGTTCAACACTTCGACGGACTGTCCGGCTCGAACGAGCAGTGTATGGGGTCTGAAGGTGCAGTTCTTTTGATCAAACACGGTCGTTGGGTCGAAAGCCTTGAGGTCCGGATGAATCTGCTTCGGCGTCCTTCGCAGGTAAATGAAGATGTGCGCAATCCCTTTCGAATCCTTGTCGACAACCAGATCGTCCTTGTAGACAACGTTCGCCGCGCAAACTTTGGCATCTTTAACAGCGGCACCTTTCGGATTCAGCACTTCGGCGTCAGGAACATCACCCTTCCACAATATTTTTCCGGAAACCGAACCCCACCCGTCGCCTGCAGCAAGTGCCGATGTGGCCGCAAGAACTGACAGAATCCCGACGTGAAAACATCTACGAAACATGACTGGGTCCTTATGAGACTGGCACAGGGGCTCAACTCGGCGGCAGCCACTTGCGTTGCCAGAGAACTGATGAGCCGGCAGGAGGCCGCACGCATGACGCCCGGCCGACCAGATTATACGGAGTGATCTCAACGAAAGTCGAATCCTCCTCTGGATTTCCCAGCCTCACCGGCACTGTTCCCGGCACTCAGAATCGCTCTCCGCAGGGCGAAACTTCGCACGGAACGATGTCAATCCGCATCATCTCGCGTTCGGCACATCGAGCTCGATTGTCCTCGGCGATTCTGAGTATTCCGAGATCAACTGTGAATTGCGCCGCGCAGCTGCATGGCTCCGGAACGACCGGCCGTGATACAATCGAGCCGAGCGAGGGCCGATTTCTTATACGGAGTGAACGCATGGGCGAACTGGTGGTGGAATCCGATTCATTTGCCGGATCAAGGCAGGAGAAAATCCGGATTCTGCAGGAGATCGAACGCAAAGCCCTCTGGCTGTCGACATGGATGATTCATCACGCGAATCATCTGCGTGAAAACGTGGATGGATTGAAAGTTGGGGGACATCAGGCATCATCCGCGTCGCTGGCCACGATCCTCACGGCGCTGTATCTGGACGTGCTGCAACCGGCAGATCGGGTCGCCGTGAAACCTCATGCCAGTCCGATCTTTCATGCCATTCAGTATTTGCTGGGCAACCAAACGCGAGACCGCCTGCAGAACTTTCGCGGATTTCAGGGCGCGCAGGCGTATCCGTCCCGCACCAAAGATGCTGACGACGTGGACTTCTCCACCGGCTCCATGGGCCTTGGTGTGGCCCAGACCTCGTTCGCCAGCATGGTCCAGGAGTACGTGCGAGCAAAAGGCTGGAAACGGCAGGCCAATGAAGGTCGCATGATCGCACTGGCTGGTGACGCCGAACTCGACGAAGGGAACGTCTTTGAGGCCCTGTATGAAGGCTGGAAGCACGGGCTGCGAAACGTCTGGTGGATCGTCGACTACAATCGCCAGAGTCTGGATGCTGTCGTCACCGATCGTCTTTTTGGTCAGATCGAGAGTCTGTTCCAGATGATGGACTGGCGCGTGGTGACGCTCAAATATGGAAGCCGGTTGCAGGCAGCATTCAAACAGCCGGGCGGACCGGCGCTCGAACGCTGGCTCGACGGTTGTCCGAATTCTCTCTATTCAAAACTGGTCTACACCGCTGCGTGGCGGGATCAGATTCTGTCCGACCTGTCGGCCGATCCTCAGGTGGAATCACTCCTGCAGAACTACGACGACGAATCCCTGAACCAGTTGATGACCAGTCTGGCTGGCCATGACATGGAAGTTCTTTGTGACACGTTCCACGGTCTCCGCGACGACGTCCCAACATGTGTGATTGCCTACACCATCAAAGGGTTCAATCTCCCGATGGCCGGTCATAAGGACAATCATGCGGGGCTGATGACCGTGGAGCAAATGGAACAGTTCCGCGAAGAAAACGGCGTTGCTGACGGAGAGGAATGGAGCCGGTCTGCCGGTCTGAACCTGTCGGAAGCTCAACTCGATGCATATCTCCGGACGGTGCCGTTCAACCAGTCGAAGATGCGGCGCCATCAGACGCCCCGACTGCCTGTTCCCGACAATATCTCGCCGCGGTTCGACGCCATCACTTCGACGCAAAAAGGCTTCGGCCGTATCCTGAATCTGCTCGCGCGTCAGGGCGGTCCGCTGGTCGATCGCATCGTCACGACGTCGCCGGACGTTTCCGTGTCGACAAATCTTGGTGGCTGGATCAGTCGGCGAGGTGTCTTCTCCGGGACACATCTCAGTGATCACCAGCCGAACAACAATGCTGTGTCGATGCTCAAGTGGGAGACATCGCCCGAGGGACAGCATATCGAACTGGGGATTGCCGAAAACAACCTGTTTCTTATGCTGGCCGCTCTCGGATTGTCGCATGAGCTGTTTGGTGAACGGTTGATTCCGATTGGCACGCTCTATGACCCATTCATTAATCGGGGGCTCGATGCGCTGAATTATGCCTGCTACCAGGACGCACGATTCATCCTGGTGGCCACTCCTTCAGGAATTTCACTGGCGGCTGAGGGTGGGTTACACCAGTCGCTTGGGACACCACTCATCGGGATGGCTCAGGACGGCCTGGCGGCCTTTGAACCTGCCTGGGTGGATGAAGTCGCTGTGATTCTTCGCTGGGCCTTCGAATATATCCAGCGTGACGGCAGTGGTGAAGAATCTTCGCCGTGGCTGCGCGATGCGCGAGGAGGATCTGTTTGTCTGCGTCTGTCGACCAGACCCCTGGCGCAACCCGATCGGACACTGTCCAGCTCGGAACAACAGGCCGTGGTTGACGGGGGATACTGGCTCCGACCACCACAGCACGGAGCGGAACTGGCGATCGTCTACACCGGCGCCGTTGCCGCCGAAGCGATCGACGCTTTTGAACGTTACACTGCGGACCATCCCGGCGCCGGATTGCTGTCCGTGACATCAGCAGATCGATTAAATGCCGGATGGCAGGCATCGCACAAATCAGCGAAGACAAATACAGAGAATTCCTGGATTCAGGCACTACTGGAACCACTGGCGGACAACGCTGTGCTGGTCACCGTGATTGATGGTCATCCGGCGACGTTGTCGTGGATCGGTGGCGTCCGAGGGCACCGGGTGGAATCCCTGGGTGTCGAACATTTCGGACAATCAGGGAACCTGCCCGACCTGTATCGGCACTACGGACTGGATGCTGATTCTATTCTGGAAGCGTGTGAGCGATGCCATCCATGACCGCTGGATTCCTTCGTGATTCCGCTGTGCCAACGACAGCAGTGTCCGTCCGTCTGACAAATTGAATTCAATCGGTGGATCACCCCGATTCCAGCACGACGTGTGGCTGACTCTGTTATAGTGCTGACCGCAGTTCGAGCAGACGACGACCTTCGGGAGATCGCCATGTTGACCCTGACCGGAGAGAAATCGACGTTTTGCGATGGAATCGCTCGTCGAAACTTGCTGAAAGCCGGGTACCTGGGATTGGGCGGCCTGAGCCTGCCGGACGTGCTGCGTCTGCGTACCGCAAGCGCGAATCACACGGTGACTGACACACGAGCCGTCATTTTTGTGGAACTTGCCGGTGGTCCGTCGCAATTCGAAACGTATGACCCCAAACCGCTCGCTCCGCTTGAGTATCGTGGTGAATTCGGTGTCGTCTCCACAAATCTTCCAGGCGTGTTGTTCAGTGAGTTGATGGTCGAGCAGGCCAAACTGATGGACAAGCTGTCGATTGTGCGATCCGTGCATCATCAATCGAACAGTCATGACCCGTCGAGCCATTTGTCGCAAACCGGTTACTACAAACGGGGACCGAAAGGTGGCCAGTCATCAGCAGACACGATGCCCTGTTTTGGGTCTGTGATTTCCAGAGTGCGCGGGCCCAATGTCAGTGGGTTGCCAGCCTACGTGGCAGTACCAGGAGTGATGCGCAACGGTCGGGCTTCGTACCTGGGCAAGGCGTATAATCCGTTCGAGACCGTCAACGATCCCGTTCATCCGGATTTCCGGGTTGAAAACCTTTCGCCAGTTTCGGGCCTGACGGATGTGCGATTTGATGACCGTCGAGGACTGCTGTCGGCACTGGATCGTCAGCGACGGCTGTTCGACAGGCAGAGATCGGCCCGCGCCATAGACCAGTTTAGAGAGCAGTCGTTCGAACTGGTGACCGGCGTGCGTGCCCGCGCGGCGTTCGATCTTCAAGCTGAGTCGGACCGGCTGCGCGACGCCTACGGTCGCCACACCACCGGTCAGAGTTTGTTGATGGCACGACGTCTTGTGGAAGCGGGCGTCACCTGCGTGACGGTGCGCGTGACAGGATGGGACGACCATGGAAAACTGGCCCGAGGATTGAAGCAGCGAGGTCCTGCCTACGATCAGGGCATGGCCGCACTGGTTCGCGATTTGTACGCGCGCGGCATGAACGAACAGGTTCTGGTGGTGGCGATGGGCGAGTTTGGTCGAACTCCACGATACAACCGTGACGCCGGTCGTGATCACTGGGGCGCGGTGATGAGTGTCCTGCTCGCCGGAGGCGGACTCCGACCTGGAATTGTGGGTGCCTCCAATTCCAAAGGTGAATTGCCGGCCGCCGCACCTTATCGTCCTGAGAATGTGCTTGCGATGATTTATCGCCACCTGGGAATTGATCCGCAGTTGACATTCAACGACTTTGCAGGGCGGCCCCGGTATATCCTTGAGGAACGCGGACTCATTACGGAACTCGGATAGTTCCAATCCCATTCAACACGAGTGAGCAGAAATCGCCGTCATCTGGTGATGATTGAGATGTCGCAAGTCCAATGACACCGGGAGACTGCAATGAAGACAGGTGGATCCGTCCATTGGGGGTGGCTTCACAATTTGCATCCTGTTCCCCGGCGCGACTGGTGGTCTGTCCCAGCTTGAGTTGAGGGTAGCCGGATTCGCCAGAATTCGGAATGCTCGGTCGTTCCCTGAAGTCTGGCGACTCCAGCTACGGACGGATGAGTGCCAGCTGTTTCCTTCTCTCGCCGGCTCACGGCACCACACAAGTCCCATCAGGCGCATCCTGGCCAATCCGAATCTCAGCATTCCCGCCGCGACGGATGAGTGGCTGTCCGCATGATTCCCAGGCGACATTCCGGCCAGCATCAAGATCAATGATTCAGTGGCAGTCGGTTGATTTCTCAAACAAATCGACTCCCATGCCGAATCACGGGTGATGCCTACACAGTGATCAGTCCCTTGAGAGACAGGAATGGCCATGTTGTTTGCCTTCGATTCATCGTGTCGAATCCCACTGACGTTCACACTGGCTTTGAGCGTGCTGACGGCGTCGTCGCGTTCCGTGGCTCAGGAGCCTGCTGCCGATGCACTCATTTCGGATCAGATTCATGCTGCTGTGCTGTTGCGTCCGCGACAGTTTCTGGAGTCAGCAACGTTCAAGGCCATTGTCAAAGAAGCGGAGATCGAAGACCTGCTGAAGTTGGGGCTACAGGCGGTCGGGAAGGAGACAGGCATTGATCCAGGAAAGATCAAAGAATTTGCAGTTCTGCTGGACGAGGACTTCATTCGGCAGCAGGCAGGCACCCAGCCTGGTCACGGCGATTTTGAATTGCGGAACCGGCTGAAGCAATTAGGGCTCGCCTTCCACAACTTCCACGATGTTTACAGTGAGTTTCCTGGCCACGACGGGCATGAAAGTCCCTGGAAAGGAAACCTCAGCTGGCGAGTTCACCTGCTTCCGTTTCTCGACCAGGCCGCGTTGTATCAACAGTTTGAAAAGGACGAACCGTGGGACAGCGACCACAACAAAGCGCTCATTGAAGAAATGCCGGATTTCTATAAGAGCCCCGGCGTCCACGAAGACGGCAAGACCAGCTTTCACGTCCTGACCGGTGAAGGAGCTCCGTTTGAAGGGGACCACTCGCCGAGGATTCGCGACTTCACCGACGGAACCAGCAACACGGTTTTGGCGGTCGTGGCAGCACCAGACTCGGCGGCCATCTGGACCAAACCGGGTGGACTGGACGTTGATCCTGCTGAGGCAACAGCAGCCCTTGGCCTCGACAAGAACGCGGTGCAGGTGTTGTTCGCCGACGGCTCCGTGCGACCCGTTCCCCGGGACATTGATCCTCAGGTGCTCAGCCATCTGATCTGCGGTGCGGATGGAAATGTGATTCCACATGATCTTGATCGAGCCACCACGCAGGCATCACGTCTGGTTCCTACCATCGTGCTGCGGGCTGCCGCCGAGGTTTCGATGGGGAAGCTGCAGCGGACGCTATTGGGGTCAGAAAAAGCGTCCACCGTGGTCAAGGAACGAGTTGATGGAAAAAACACCTACACGGCCAATGGACGCACTGTGGTATTTCTCAATAAGCAAACTGTTGTCGCCGGCCCTCAGGCGACAGTTGACGGTCTGCTGAATGAATCAAAACCTGGAGCACTGCAGGACTATTTCCACCAGAATTCTCATGCGGAAATCATATTCGCGGCGGATCTGTCGCTGATCCAGCAAGCGGGACGACAACCGGATGCCTGGCTCGGGCTGATGGGGGGCCTCTTCCGCTCGATCAGACGCGTCCATGGTCATATCACTCTTGCAGACGACGACAACAATCAGCTGCTTGAGGTCGCGCTGATCTCTGAAACGGATCGCGAAGCAAGTACACTCAAGTTGATGATCCAGGGGCTTGTGCAGGCAGGGCAGGCACAAATGATGAGCATGGTGGCGACCGGTCAGCTGCCGTTGAACGAAGAAGCTGCTCAGCCATTGATTGATCTGGTTTCGAAGGTCGTCGTCGCTCAGGACGACAATACTGTCTTTCTGCGGCTACCGCATCCGGAGAACCCGGAGGAGTTCATTGCTTCGCTCGGACCCGCCTTAAAGGCACTGCAAGGGGCTGCCAACCAGGCCCGGCGACAAGCTCGTGCGTCGCAAAACCGCAACTCCATGAAGCAGATCCTGCTGGCGTTCCACAACTACCACGATGTTTACAACAGTTTTCCCAACCACAACGGCGGACCGAGTGTGGACGAAGGCAATCATGGATTGAGCTGGCGGGTCCACCTGCTGCCGTACCTCGATCAGGCGGCCCTCTACGAACAATTCGATCTGGAGGAACCCTGGGACAGCGAGCACAACAAATCGCTGATTGCAAAGATGCCGGAGTTGTTCCGCGTGGAGGAAGTTGAACAAGTCGGCCACACGTCGATTCATGTGTTTGTCGGTGACCAGACTCCATTCAACGACGACACGGAAGGTTCCGCCATAAGTGACTTCACCGACGGGACATCCAACACAATCCTGACCGTGCAGGCGGGTCCGGAGACGGCCAGCCCATGGACGAAACCCGGAGGCATCGAATTCACGGGCGAAGAGATTCTCAAGAGCCTCGGCGCGATCGGTGAACAGTTCCTCGTGGGCCTCTGTGACGGTTCAATTCGGACGATTGACGCCAACATCGACGAAATCCTGCTGCTGAACCTCATTCGACATCGGGACGGCAACATCATCGGCATCGGCGGCATCGCCACCGACATCACCGAGCGCAAGAAGATCGAGCTCG
>JBDOMX010000373.1:0-2403 GCA_039831615.1 Planctomycetaceae bacterium | reverse complement strand
CCGCCGGCCTCACCCGCGAGACGCCGGACGGGAGCGCGTCGTTTCAGGTAGTTGCGATTGTTCAGCGGCCCGGTTCCAGACGCCATGACTGGCCTGAGTGTTCCGTTTCCAAAATGTGGCCGCAGATGGGAGAAGCCTGAAGAATGAAAGAGAACGATGGACCAGAATCTCTATGACAAGATTGATCCGCTCGTCGATGACATCGGAGAACAGCTGAGCAAACTGTTTGAGGGCGACCACTTCGACCTGATCAGACAGCGACTCACGCAGTTGAGCAGTGAGTTCAGCGAGTTTTCAGTGGCACTCGAAATGAATATTCAGGTGTTTGATTCAGAGCGTGGTAACAGCCTGCCGCTGCTGCAAACGGGATTGAGCACGTTCGATGGCGAGGTGCCATATCAGGTCTGGGGAGACTCAACTCCACATCGGTACGTCGTCCATGGTGACATCGTGATCGTTCCACACGACCATTGCCCACAGTGCTGGGGAGACTGGGAGTTTAAAGACCTGCACCCGGAATGCCCTGAATGCGGCGTGCGCATGGGAGATCAGGTCAGGCTGTTGCTCGACAGCGACCGCTGCCCACATTGTGAAAACGGTACTGTCAGTGCCAGCCAGCCCAAGTGCACTGAATGTGGCTTCGCTGTGAATCCAGATCACGTCATGTGGGGATGAGAATCAGGTTGATCGAGACCACCGCCAAAATCCCCTCTGCCACACGGCATTGACCAGGCTGCTGTCAGGCGAACTTCGCGTGGGCGACGCCCTCACCGCCACGCCCGAGGTGTTGAAAGTGTGACTGGAGAAGCCTGAAGAACGAAAGAAAACCATGGACCAAAAGTCATATGAAAAGATCGACCCGCTCGTCGATGACATTGCGGATCAGATCAGCGACCTATTGGAAACTGACGCCTTTCGCAGCATCAAACAAAAGCTCGCGGCGATCAGCAGCGTCTTCGGCGAGTTCTCTGTGAACCTGGAGATGAACGTACGTCTGTTTGATCCGGAAGGCCTGCACCTGCCTTTGCTGCAGACCGGGCTGTCGACGACCGATGGTGCTGAACCCTGGCAAATGTGGGGAGATTCAACCCCGCAGCGGTACGTCGTATTTGGTGATATCGTTGTTGTGCCAAATGACCACTGCCCACAATGCTGGGCCGAGTGGGGTTTCAAGGAACAGAATCCGAAATGCCCCGGTTGCGGACTGCACTTAGGGGCAGAAGTGAAACTGCTGCTCGATTCTGACTGCTGTCCCCACTGCGAAAAAGGGAAGGTCAGTGCCGCAAGCCCGATGTGTTCTGAATGCAACTACTGCGTCAATCTCGATCATGTCGTATGGGGATGAACTACGGCGGCAACCAAAGCAGCCCCATCAACCTACAAGTAAACGGCACGGCGGCAGAGCGTGTCCCACTGCCGTAGGTGGCTCAGGAGCACATTCTGCAGCAGGACGACGGGAAGTCTCGCTGGCTGGCCCACGTCAGCAATCTGAGCAAGGCGCATGCGCTGTGTCCCACGTCGGACTACGCATTGAGCATTCGTGAAGACGTGGCATTTTTCCAGATCATTCAGACGATGTTCCGGAAGTATTCCAGGTCGGGTAAGACGGGCGCTGAACTGGATCATGCGATCCCGCAGTTGGTGTCGAAGGCAGTTGTGACTTCCAATGATGATGTGATTGACGTGTTCAACGCTGACTGGGCGGCTGTCTGAGGGAAGCATGTGCTTCTCGTGAGGACCACGCAACGCATCACTGCAACCATCGCCCTGATGTCCCTCGCAGGCTGTTCTGAGCCTGCAACACCGACGTAGCGGCAGAGTCAGGTTGGGGGTTAGCCTGCAGGAAATAGAAGGTGTGCCGGCGTTCGGCACCGACGCAGAAGGTGCTCTCGGTGAAGGGGACCGGAGCGTGTCAACACCCATGTGTTATGCCGTGGGTGTGGTGCGGACGGGATGAAAGGGGCGGACAATTTGTCCGACCCATGACGGACAAGGAGAAGGGTATAGCCTCTGTCTATACCCTTGGCGGAACGAATGAAAATGTTGAAGCGAATTACAATACCCGAATTCGGACATTGAAATCATGGTGATCACTTCGGTTGTCATCCACACATGCCGACGACGTTGACCGCACCAGCTTCGCGTGTAGCTTGCCGCCGATGTCACCCAGCCACTTCGCCGTATCCAGTTCAATCGTGCCGCCACTGGCCTTTGACGCCACCAGCAGATCAACCTGGCGTGCGATCTGATTTGCTGTGGTTTTGTTGACCTTACCGGGACGCATGGAACGCCGGTCACCATCTGGGTCGACATAACTGACTTTCCAACCTTTGCCGTCTTTGTGGATACTCGCCATCGTCGTGTCCCCTGAAGACCATCGAAAAGAAAAAGCGGGAAGCCGGG
>JBDOMX010000036.1:0-10449 GCA_039831615.1 Planctomycetaceae bacterium | reverse complement strand
ATCGCTCGGATGGTTTTTCCTCCGGGCCCGATCAGCAGTCCGATCTTTTCGGGATCGATCTGAGTGCGTTCGAGTCGCGGAGCATGCTCGGAGATTTCGGCTCGCGGTTGCGAGAGTGTTCCGAGCATGGAGCGAAGGATATTCAGTCGAGCCTCCTTGGCCTGAGCCAGGGTCGCGACGATACCCGCATCCAGCACTTCGTCGTCAGACTTCCCCTCCAACGCCGCTAGAATTGCCGTTCTTTTTTGGGTCATCGCCAGAATCGCCTGCTGAAACGCAGCGCTGCCGCCAGGCGGCGCATTCTCCAGTTGCAGCGTGCTCAGGTCTGACGGAAGTCTGAGGCCACTCAATGCTGCCTTAAATACGGCGACTGTATTCCCTTGTGCAGACACATACGTCGTCACATCGCCTCCAACACCTGATGGCAGCAATCGCCGCATCTGTAACTCCATATACCCGGTTCGAAGCTTTTCCAGGTTAGTCGTGATCGTCTGCGCCGTCGTCGGGTCCAGGGCTTCTCTGTCTGCTTTTCCGGCAATCGACGCTTCAATCTCCGTCTTAATTGTCGCCACCTGATTTTCGAGTTGCTGAAATTCCGCCCTTTGGACAGGGCTCGCAGAGTCGGGAAGTGCGTCTGGATTTTGCAAACTGCTGAGCGTGGCCTTGACCTGCTGCGGAGTCAGGCCGTTGTCTGTGGTTCCGCCATCTGTGCGATTGGCCGTCATGAAACGCATTACGGTCATTTCTCGCCAACCCGTGCGAAGGATCTGTAGCTGAATCATCGCCTCGGCTGCGCTGTCAGTGGACAAATTTTGACCGTCGGGCGTGTCAGCAATAATACTCTTGAGTTTCACAACAGCCAGGCCGACAGCCTTCCGTACAGCATTGAACTCAGTCACTTCGAGGGCAGTTGCATGTTCCGATAGCTGTGGCTGCTGCAGGTTGTCAACATCGTCCGCTGTGTTCAGACCGCCCAGATTTTCGTCCAGGTTAATGTCGTCGATGAGTAGTTGAATCTGGTCCGCAGAGTACGCGGACGAGGCGACCTGCATTCTCAGTCGCAATTCGAGCCAACCCTGACGCACGGTTTCCAGTTGATGGTTGACTGCCTCCAATTCCTCCGTCGACAGTGTTTCTGTATCCGGCCGATTCGCTGTCGCCGTATCAAACTGCGCTACAGCCGCTTTGATGTTCGCCTTGACGGCCTCAAACTGACGTCGATGTTCGTCAGACATGGTCGTTGGCAGCACGCTCGCATCGAGTTGCTCATCAGTCACTCCGAGACTCGTCCATTGTGCCTTTAGGGCTGCAATCGTTGGGCGTGGTGGCTCTGGACGAAGTAATTTATCTCTGGTTAATAGAAGGTCACGCTCACGCCCTTTCAAAACTTGCAGCAGTCGCTGTTGCTCCTTAGGCGACATTGTGCCCTGACCACCGCCGTCATCGGCTGAAAGCTTCTGCAATTCGTTGCCGACGATCCGTAGGCCGTAGCTGCACACTGAAATGCCTTCATTTGTTTGCGATTTACGTTCATAGCGTCTGGCAAGCTCTAGAGCGCATTTTCCTCGGGTGAAAGGCGGTAGTGTCGCGTCCCTCAATCCCTCCAAGAGCTGATCTGTGTTTTCGTCGTCACGACTGAACTCGTCCTCGTCGATGGTCAGGACGACGACAATGGATTTTCGAACTGCAATTGGAACCAGCCAGTGCTGCCCAAACAACAAGGTGGCTCCGGCCGAGTACAATTGGCCCACAACCAAAAGGTTGTTTGCGTCCTCAGAAATTTCCGGTACGTACAAAACCTCACCGTCAGGTTTGACCGCCAAAAGGCCATATATGACTTTTCTCCGAAGGGCTTCATCTCCAGCAATCTTGTCACGATTCTTCTCGACCCAGCCGGGAAACTGTTTCTGCGTTCCTTCGTCTGCCACCCCACTCAGGATCTTGTCGAACAGTGTGTCCAACTCGTCGGGAGTCAGTTGATCAAAGTCTTTTTGAAGGATCTCGATCGTCGAAATGGTGATTGCGGGTTTTGAACCTGGGTCCGTACCTCCCACTGGTGGCGTAACCGGCTCCTGACGTGTAACGGGCGTGTCCGTGTCCCGATTCATCCACCAGTACCCGCCGCCCGCTGCCGCACCGACAACTGCCAGGACGGCAACGCCGATGCCAAGTCGTTTACCGGTCCCGCCACGCTTTCGCCCGCTGTCGCCACTGCCATCTTCCTCATTGTCAGTGATAAGTTCCTCGACAACGATTCCTTCATCCCCGACCTCTGGTTCATCTTCTTCGTCGAAATCAAGATGACCTTCGCCAGTTTCGTCAGAAGGGCCAGCAGGAAGTATCCCTTCCATGAACTCATCAAAGTCGTCGTCGTCTGCGGATTTTTCAGTCATTGCGAATGTCTCAGCTAAGCAACAACATTTGTTGCTGCGATGCAGTATGAGTCATCCGTGACGAGATGGCCGAATCTCTTTGGGAGCAGGAAATCGTCCATCGTCCCCGCACACATTGTTAGTCTGGGTGGTTTACCTGAACTAGTCAACTGAAAGAGCGGCTGGTAGGTCAGCATTCGCCAGACTCCCAGTTAGGGCGAGCGACGTTCAAGCAATTTGATTTTCAAACTCAACACCGCGTTATACTCCGCAATGTCGTCAAGCTGTTTAGTCAGTTTCTCGACCTCTGAACTCGGCTCTTGTACCCGCGGACCAGCACCCGGCTGTGCTAACTGACCAACCAGTCTCTTGTTGTCGTCTTCAAGGGTCTGAATCTCGTCCGTACGAGTATCTAGGTCATGACGGAGCTTCAGGATGGCTGAATCCTTCTGAGTCAGCTCTTCGCGTACCTGCACAAGCGTCGACTGTTTCGCCTGCCGATCTTCTTCGAGCAGTCGCACCTGTTCTATGAGAGCATCAAATTCGCTGCGGTCATCTGACTTCTGCTTTTTGGTTTGACGCAGTTTGGCGAGGGCAGCCTGCAACTTTGCCAACTCGGTTTTGAGAGTGTCATTCTGCTTCTTCAGCTCGGCAACTTCTGTCTGCTCCTGGCCGTTCTGCGCCTGTTGCAGCTTCTGAAGTTCCACGACCTGTTCATTGAAACGGTGTACGAATTCAGGAGTTAACTCGATCACCATTCGACCATCCCGTTCGTGCGTTCCGCGAACAACATTTAAAACAAACCAGTATGGTCACCTGAACGGTGTCCGGAAACGCCCTAAAAACACACGATTCTCCCGGATTCTCCAAACGGACCTAGGTAATTGCAAGCAGTAAAATCTGAGATGAAAAAACGTGTCTCCTGGGGTATACTCACCGCGACGGATTCGGTAACCGGCGAAACGGCTTTTCGCATCTGATCTGCCACACATCCACGGCGCCAAGATGATACCTCCTGCCTCCTCGCTAACGTCCCTTAACCGACTGGCCTCTTTGCAAAACCACAATCCCGTTCGTTTCCGTTTGGCTCTGTGTGCCACAATTCTGTTCAGCTCGTTTGGTGGTATAGCGGACGCTGACGAAGATTCGCCGCCTTCGACTGTTCAGAATGCTCAGGACGACAAACGCCTTCCAGAGGCCCGAATCCGGATTATACACGGTGCCGTCGAAGGAAATACGTCTGTTACCGTTGGGCTCAGCGAACTGCAGTTGCCAGACACAATCGACATTGGCTGGGAACCGGGCTCATCGATACCTGGTCAGAAACTGATCTGTCCAGTCACCGGTCAGTCTTTGACATTGAGCACCGATCAATCCGGGGACGTGGATGTTGAATACACGACAAACCGAATAGAAAAAGGCGCGCCGGGAAAGCTGACGCTCAACATTCCCCACCCTGAGGAATTCGCGCCCGGAATGTATGTCGGTGAGGTCGAGGTTCAATTGACGGAAGGTGATTTGATCCCGTACCGCATCAAGGCTCTCTGGCCCATTACGATTATTGTTCCGGGACGATTCCTGGAGGATGACTGCGTGCAATTTGTAAACGCCGGCGACAGCAGAAAGCTGCACGTTGGTCAGCCGGCGACCGTATCTTTCAAACTGCACACGTTTGGCTGCGAACCTGGCGAAGGAAAACTGACGATCAAATTCACGGAGTTCGGCGGACGGCCGCTGCCAATACTTTCTCTTCCGTTTCCATTCACCGGAATCCGCGACCCGGTCTGTGACTTTCCGGACGAGAGCACGGTCTGTCGGCAATGGCGGAACGCACCATTGTACGTCGACACAGCCGCGGCTGAGACAAATCCATCAGGTGATCATCAAATTAATATGTGGACCATTCACGCCGGGAGTTGTTTTAAGCCAGGCGAGAAACTGGAAGCTGAGATTGAATGGCCCCAGTCCGTTGACGCGCCGCAGGGACATCGTCAACTACTGTCCGGTTCTGTGGATGTTCCCGTGACCGGTGGAATCAGTGTGGATCCAATTGGTTTTGTGAATAAGCCAATTTACCTTGAGGTGGTGTCACGGCAGAACCTTGGAGCATCGCCGTCGCTTGTCGTGCTCGATCCAAACGACGAAGGCAGCAGTGTCGCTCTGACAGCACGAGGCATTCCTGCGTCGCAAACGATTTCCGGATCAGTATTTCACTACTACGGCAAATTCCACGCAGACAAGGTTGGCCCCTGGCGGTTGACGTGGCCCGACGCAATTGCGGGAAAAGCGGGTGACTCGGCGAACAACGCACAGATTCAGGTCTGTGGAAAGACTGTCAGCCGCCTTGAATACCTTCCAAACGAGGCGGGCAAACGTGATCTGTGGCCGCTACGGGTCTTTTCCGGACGCATCCCGATTCTCTGGGGTACGCTGTATGGGTCACTGGATGAGGGGCGAGCGTATGATCAGTATCGACTGAACGCGTTTGAGCTTGGCGTCGACAATCGATTTGCCAGAAACGTTCAATTCAGGCCAATCTCCATAACCGCCCGACAGGTGGAAAATGGAGAGTACCGCTTCAGCGCGCTCGAAGATATCCACCTCGATGTGCACGTGTCACTCGGTGAGGTTACCGGAGCTGACGCCGCCAAAGGCAGCCTGGGACCAGTCTCAGCCCGTCCTGCCGGGATGCCGGCGACGGAATCCACGTTTGACAAACCAATCGACCTGCCCGTTGACAAGAACATGCCGTTTCACATTTTCTGCTCACTGCGGGATCATGAGAAACCGGATATGGCTCGCAAGGTAAAAGCCGGTGACTTTGTATATCGTGGATTGCTGACCGGCGAAGATGCTGAGGGCAAGCAGATCGCCACGGTGGTGGAATTTCCGTTTCGGATCGAAGTGATCGATTCCTGGGATTACGATTTGCCCATCTTAATTGGTTCAGTTGTCCTGTTTGGGTTGCTGATTTTTCTGTTTGTTCTCTGGTGGAAGGCAAACTATCAGGGTCCGAAGTCGGTGATCCTTGCAGTGAGTGGATCTGGCGGAGGCCTCGACCCCGAATTGCAACGAGAGCTGTTCGGACACGGCACTCCGGAACCGCCAGCAGACATTTCCAACCCGACCGATGCACCGGCCTCTGATGAAACGGCGCCTGATGAATTGAGCGGTTCGTCGGAACCTGAGGTACCCGACCGACCGGACAGGCCGAAGCCGGACCGCGACATCATGGGAGACTTCATGTGATTCTGTCGCACTCAGGTGGACGCAGCAGCGCCGGAAGCAACGACCCTGAAGGCTGTTCGGATCAGAAAAGGCGAAGCAGTTGGATGACATTCATCGATGAACCGGCACATACGTCCGCACGTTATCAGAAAAAACGGTATTGCGGCCGACTACGCCGGACTCAGGCCGGACAAAAGGGGATTCTGTCTCAGATCATTGCAGCCGTGGTGCTGCTAAGTCATGTCTCTGCGCTATGCGGTCAGGAGTCGACTCGCAATCTTGGTGGTGTCGACATTGTTGTACTGGTCGATATTTCCGCAAGTATGAATGGGGCTGGCGAAGCCGGAAACGACGTTCATCGAAGTCGATGGGATGCTGTGAAGCTGGCTCTGGATCTGCTAAGTGCCGAGGACTTTATGATGGTACAGCGGTTCAATCACGCTTGCCCACCGGATTTTTCGACGACTGATAAAGGAGAGCCCACCAGCTACAACTACGTTGAGATGCTTCGAATGCGACAGAACTTTCTCGGCCCGGGTGTGACTCCCCTGCCGGGGCCGGACATTCGGTTTCCGTCCGACTTTTCCCTGGTTGGAAGGAACAGGCAGACGCTTGCAGAAAGCATATCACTGTTCAACAGAACTGACGATAAAGGCTGGCTGGACATTGGCGGCACGAGGATTGTTTCTGCCCTGCAAAGGATTCCATCCCTGCTTAAGGACACCAGCGTCCGCAAACGTCATGTCATCCTGTTGACCGATGGACTCGACATGGACTACGCGGCATACAAAACGGAAGCCAGCCTGCTGCGGGCATTATCCGGATTTGCGCAAATAGACGCTGACGGTAACGGACGATTACCCATCCATGTCATGGCGTTGAACCTGCAGGGAGAAGGAGCAACGAGGGCAGCAGAGGCCAAAAGTCTCTTGAGCAATATCGCCCATTTATCAAGAGGATCCTACAACTCGATCACTGACAGTGAAAAGCTGACCATGACCTTCGTGGATTTCATTCGTCAGGTTAAAGGATTGTGGAAAGAAGAGTTTTTGTTCACGCCGACATCAACCGGAAATGCGTTCCCCGCAAAGTCTCAGGTTGTTAACGGAATCCAAGACCTTGGAATCCTGTCGTTTGAAAGCCTTTCCGCTGAGCTGGCGAAGAGTCCCAAAGAAATGATGCGTCCGCCCGACCATCCGATTCAGCGACAGTGGAGTCTGCCTCCAGGGATAAAAATCGGCGACCCGGAAGAAAGAACCGGGAAGTCTGGTTCTCTCTACCAGTATTTTTATTATGGTCCCACGCTCACTGAACAGAACCGACTCGGGTCGTCACCGTTCGCCAAACTCAGAGTCCCGGCGATTCTGCGACTTACCATGCACGGGAGTGATGTAAAGCAGCGACTGATTCTCCTGAAAAGTACCACGGATCTGCGATTTGTACTCGAGCGGCCGAGTACAGATGAAACGTTGTACCGCCACGAAGTGCTGCCAGTCACGGTGCGGATGAATCTGTCAGATCACTTTGAACCGGAGCATTTTTCCATCTCCGCGACAATAAGCCCGGTCGGCACTTCCAGCGCAGAGCCGGCAGAACAACTGACTCAACGCGGTCATTTGTACACAAGAAACAAGTCGATGCTGACTTTGCCGAGAACGGCTCCCAGTACAGATACAGATCTTTATCAGATTGTGGTATCCGCGAAAGGCAAAGAAAATCCCGCTCATGCGTTGTCCGGAAACGACGTTAACCTGCCGTCAAGGGTCTTCAAGGTTACTAACAAGTTGAAACTAAAGCCGCTGCGGGATCTGACGCTGACAAACAATCAGCGAAGCGCTTCACTGGTCGTGGAAACAGCATACCCGGTCGAGGGCAACATCGAAATCGTCGTCGACTTTCAACCACCACGAACACTCGATAAAGACTCCGTCGAATCCGGTCTGGATGTCGACTTCAGCACCGGCGATCCTAAAAAGGGAATCCTGGTCCTGACGAAGGGTCGTGGCGAAATAACCGTTAGTCTCAACGACAACGCGCCGACGCCAGGTGTGGATTACCTTCCCGGCCTGCTGACTCTGGATGTCGTCGACGAATCGATCCCAATGGAGGATGGCCTCGAGAAACGGACCGCTGAATTGAGATTGCTGCTGGGTGTCGGAAGTATCGCCTTTGATCCGAAGCCCGGTGAGCTAACAGCCACAGAGTCCAAAGTAAACAGCGAAGACATCCATGTTCGGCTGGTACCGGCAGATCAGCAGGGATTTGAATCTCAAAAAGTCGACGTGAAACTCATACAGGTGCTGCCCGATGGTTCCAGTGCAGAGATCCATTCACCTCCCATAAAACAAGAGAGCGACGAGGATGGCATAACCGATGACGATTCACGAACAGACGGCAATGACGACGAGACAGGTGACAAAGCCAGCCGAGAGGATGCAGCGCAAGAGCCCGAAGACAACTTTGATCCGCTGACAATGTTTACTTCGGACGAAATCTGGCTAACAGACTCAACAGGTCAGGCGGGGAACAAACTTTCCGGTCTGAAGCTGGATGAGCCTTTTCGGATCCATCTCCATGCCGGGGAAAAGACGCGTGGAAGATATGGATTCGTGGTTCGCGCAACCGGTGCGGGAGTCGCGGCGACGGAGATTCGTTTTTTTGTTTCGGTGAACGCACCAGAAATAAAAATCGCCACGGAAGAAGTAACACTTTATACCTATCCCGGCGGTGAATGCTTTGTCGACGTTGAAGCATGGCTGTCCACAGGGCTCAAAGACGTGCAATACGCAGCGTACGTTGACCGTGCCGGCGAAGGACTAATTCGTTTTTTAACGCCCGGCGGAGAATCCGCAGACCTGAATCTCGACTGTCCACACGAATCTGACCGAGCCTCAATCTTTATTGGCGAACAACACAAACGCCCATTGCTGTTACGAATCCGAGTTCCGAGTGAAACTCCCTGTGGCCGTTATTCTGCGAAGCTGGCCATCATCGGCGACGACGTGACAGGTGCCGATCTCAAACTGAACGTTGTGATCAATCGTCTGGAAATCGATGTTGCTGCAACCGATCCCGAAACCGGTAAGCGAATCTGGCGGAACAGTGCTGCCGGAAAATCGATTCAGTTGGAGAACCACACAATTACGCACTGGTTGCGAATTCGCAATGGATTGAACGAGCCTTTTGAAGATGTTGACGAGATTGTTATCGAGCAGGACGGACCGTTTCGTGACAGTGATGGCGATGCTCAGGATCAACTGCCGGATATCGAAAAGTCTCTGTACCGCGATGGTAAATCGATTCGGCTGAAAGTTCTCTTTCATCCGTCAGCCGTTTTCAACAACGACGGACGCCCCTATCGAATATCGGTGGTCGTTCGGGACCGACATCAACCGCACCGTGTCCCGGAGAGTCGATATACCTTTGACGTTCACTATTTCAAAGTGCGGGATCTGATCTCAGGTACGACGGGGACGGACGACGAACCGTCTCTGCCAAAGCGATGACTTTGCCGGCAGCCCGTCGATCTGGCTGGCCATTGAACTGTCAGGCCGAAACGATGACTTCGGCGAGGCGAATCACAACCGTGTTGCCGTCCACATCCTTTGAAAGATACCCCGGTTGCCGCACACTGATGATGTGGTCAGATGGCAGCGAGTTTGTCGAGTAAGCACGATAAATCTGAACCAGCTGGCGGACCTCTGCGACAGATTTTCCGATCAGGTCGACGTCAACAACAGTCAGTCCATGCTCTTCAATGATTACATGCATTCGTTTTTGCAGTTCAACGGCTTGCCTGTTGTCGAATTCCGGTTCTGCCATCTGGCGATTCAGTCCCACAAGTGTGGACAACAGCACCGGAATAACGTTTTCCGCTGATCCATCCGTTTCGGCAACGGATGAATACAGTGACGACAGATAAGCCTTTGTGAATTCCGTGCTGACGGACCGCAACCAGCCAAGCAGTGGTTCTGCAATACCGTCGAGTTGATCCGTTTCAGGCGGCGTTGAGTGGTCAACGGTCGACTGCAGTGTTGACAGAGTGGCCCGCTGAAGATCACAGATCGCGTCCCGCACAACAGTCCCGACATCCCCGACCGACGCAGCCAGCTCTTCCAAAGCATTCAAACCGGACAGCATGAAGGTCGTGTCTACCGGCCACCCCGAATCGAACTGTTGAGCGAGCTTCGTTATGTCGCTCACGACATCAACCTGACCACGATCGGAAACGTCAGAATGTGTCAGCACGAGGCTTAACTGACCAAAACGCTCTGCCACATCGCTGGAAAAGGATTTGTGAATGTAATCGGCTGAATGCACGGACCGATCGGCTGCAGGAAGTACGGGAAAGTCGCTGCACCATTCACCGCAGCGCTTACACAACTGATTGATGAGAACGGACGTCTTTCGGGAGAGGGACATCGTATCTGCCAGGTTCTTCAAAGTCAGACTCAGTGTGGTGAGCAGAATCAGGTTTTGCGATTCGCAACACTGTCCCAGAAGTTCAGACCAGCCTGATGCTTCACGCCGGGCTGCGGTGCACAGTTTCTCGACACCCTCACGCCATTTCTTCAGTGCTGTGTCAGTGCAATCAGAGTCCGTAAACCGGTGAAACTCACTGAATGTCTGCAGTGTCCCGGACAGATGCCGGGCAATCTGTTGCTCAACCGCATCTTCATCCGAAAGTGACAATAACCACATCTCCAGTTCTCGACTTTCACCAGCTGTCATTCCCATCGGTTCGGTATTCAGCCAGCGGGCGACGAGGTCGATGTCGAGCGGTGGATGCAGATGTACAAGGCCGCCGTGGTGCCCGCCCAGGATGTCGGCTTTCGCGCGCAGGACAAGG
>JBDOMX010001046.1:0-2406 GCA_039831615.1 Planctomycetaceae bacterium | reverse complement strand
CCCCGGGTACCGGCAAGACATTCACGGCATCGCACATGATTGTGTCACTGCTGAAGGATGGTAAAAGCATTGGTGTGACATCCAACAGTCATAACGCCATTTTGAATGTCATGGCGGCTTGTGCGGAGGCGACATCGGGGGAATTGACAGCGATCAAAGCGGGCGGCGACCCGGACGATCCGGTTTTTGAAAAGTATCCGGGCATCCAATATGTAGGTGGAGGGCCCGATGCGGCAGCGGCATTCAATGGTGGGTTGATCGGTGGCACAGCCTGGCTGTTTGCTCGTCCAGAGATGGCAGACGAGCTGGACTATCTGTTTGTGGATGAAGCTGGACAGGTCTCAATCGCAAATCTCGCTGGCATGTGCCATGCCACAAAGAACATCGTGCTGATTGGTGATCAGATGCAGCTTGGCCAGCCCATTCAAGGCAGTCACCCCGGTGAAAGTGGCCAATCACTTCTGGAGTATTTGCTTCAGGAACATGCAGTCGTTCCGCCGGAGCTGGGTGTTTTCCTGGGTGAAACGCGACGGATGCATCCGGAGATCTGTTCGTTTATATCCGGCTGCGTGTATGAAGGGCGGCTGCATTCTCATCCTGACACCGCAAACCGTGTTATTAATCCACCGGCGAACATCGACTGTGATGCGGTCATTCCTGCGGGAATTGTGTTCGCTCAGGTTCCGCATTCCGGCAACGTGCAGGGAAGCGACGAAGAGGCGGATCGAATCTTTCAGATCACTGCAGACTTGTTGAAGTGTGAACACACTGACCAGAAGGGGCATTCACTCGGCAAATTGCAGCTTAGCGATATCCTTTACGTTGCTCCCTACAATCTTCAGGTCAGAAAACTGCGAGATCGACTTCCGGTCGGTGCCCGTGTCGGTTCTGTCGACAAGTTTCAGGGGCAGGAAGCCCCCGTGGTGATCATCTCGATGTGTTCAAGTGCCGGTGACTTCGGCACACGCGGACTTCAGTTCCTGTTGAATAAGAACCGACTCAACGTCGCGGTCTCACGAGCGAAGAGTCTGACAATTGTTGTCGGGGATCCTGGCATTGCCCACACCAGCGTCCGCAGCGTCAATGACATGGAACTGGTCAACATGTTTTGTCGGCTCAAGAATCACAGCGAGTCCGTTGTGATTGGCACGTGAACGTTCACGAACTCTACCACCTGAAACACTTTCAACACATTACCAATTTCGTCAAACTTCTTACCGGCGTTTGTCCCTTCCCGGGGAAGTGCTAAGGCAAGAACTGAATCACAATGTTCGCCCAGGATCAAAGCCATGAATGATGATCGTGATATCTTCGGACGTCCCCTGAAAAACCGCCCTGCCCATATGAACACGTTCCTGCGGTTGGATGAACCAAAGACCAAGAAACAGATCGAGAAAGAGAGTGGCTATACAAATGTCAATGGACATGTGGACGCACTTGTAAAGGAAGGGAAGGTTGTTTCTAGGGGTCGCGGCCTCGGATATGTGATCAATAAAGAATGGTTCGAAAAGCAACCTGAATCTGCCCGCCGAGCGTTTCTTGCGAGTTGTGGAATTGAACATCCGGCGGTCAACAATCCTTCCACCGCACCTTCGAACAAGACGACCTCCGCGAAGAAGTCAGACCGACCATTCATTGGCGATGATGATCTCAGGAAGGCAGAATCGAATCTTGTCGACACTGGATACTTCAACCCCGCAGACCTCACCGATGCACGCGAGAAAGTTGCGACTGAAGTTGTCAAACGCAGTGGACAGCCGAAATTTAAAAGGGAATTGCTGAAAGCCTATGATGGCAAATGTGCGGTTACTGGATGCGATGCGGAGTCCGCACTCGAAGCGGCTCACATCATTCCTTACTGCGGAGACGATTCCGACCACGTAAGCAATGGAATGTTGCTGCGGGCAGACATTCACACTCTCTTTGATCTCGGCCTTCTGCGAATTCATCCCGAAACACTGAAAGTACGCCTGTCTCAAGAACTGCAGAACACTACATATTCAGTCTGCAACGGGCAGCAGATCGTAGTTCCTGCAGATTCAGGGGCTCGCCCCAACGCCGAAGCTCTGAGACAACGCTGGCACGGGCCCAATGCTTAAGATCCTTGATTACTTCCGATACCGGAACGGGCGGACTGTATCTCCAACCTGATCTCGCTTCCTCTGTCCAGCACCAAGAAGTGCCGCCTAACGCAGCGTGAATTCATGGTGACTCGGGAAACGTCGTCGCTTGGCTGTGGGTGATCGTGCGGGAAGCATGAACAGAAGCCGTGCTGTGGATCGGGGCTGCCGTCCTCACGAGTGCAGGCATCAAACGAATGCCTCGGCAGCGAAGCCGACAGTGCTTTCTCCTTCTCGAAACGGACGCCAATCGTTTCTGTCTGACGGCTGCTGACGCGGTCGAGTT
>JBDOMX010001007.1:0-10468 GCA_039831615.1 Planctomycetaceae bacterium | reverse complement strand
CATTCTCAGCATTCTCAGCATTCTCAGCCTTCTCAGCCTTCTTGCGACCACGACCGGGGGCACGCTGGCGGCGAGGCTTTTCTTCGGCCTTATTACCGTTCACGCCATCGCCAAATGACTCTTCGGACTGTGATGACTCGTCCACGACAACCTCCGTCTTGGCAAGACTTCGACGCTTGCGAGTGGTCGACCGCGTCGTACTTTCAGAATTGGCGGAACTGCTCGTCGGCATAGACTCTGGTTTCCATAGGTGACCGGCAGCAGGTCTCAGACATCTGCGACACGGTGTGAACATGAACCTGGGAATTTGAGATCTGGCAGGTCAACGGCCTCCGGCGCTGGGTTCACTGTTTCTGAACAATGACTGCCCTCGGCAGCAAACAGAAATTGAGGACTTACGGCAGCTGTCCGTGCTCAGGAAACTGATGACCCGGCCCCTTACAAATTCAATGATGATTCTGTGCCACAGCGACCGCGATGAACCAATCTGGCAACCGGCGTACCGAAGCGATCCCTCGATAGCAACGGGCCAGGATCATCGATTCATGATGGCAGCACGCAAACCACAGAAACGTTCGTGCATCCACGCATACCCCTGAGTGAGGGACAAATCTGGTCTGCAAACGCTGCGTCGCAATAACTCGAAAAAAGTCGAGACTGCAAAGCGACCAAATACGCACCCGGAAGAAATTTCACCGGGAATCACCCAAATCCCAAACGACTATTCCTGGGAAACCTCATGCAAACGTAAAACCCCACGATCGCTCCTTACATCATCTGTAGAAGCAGGGGGGCTGCCGGCCGAGCACGACTGGCGGTTCGCAGAAGGCGAAATGAGCTGTTGGAACTGACTATGCCAGAGTTCCAGAATATGCGAAGACTCGTAGTGGGTTACACATTCAAATCAACCCGTTGAATTGAACGCGGAGGCAACCCTCATCGAAGCCCCAATGGGCTCCAACTGTTGGCAGTATTAACGCTTATTCCTTCCGTGTCAATCGATCTCCTGGGAATGTTCGACTGATCCACGGCGATCGCTGAGGACCGGACCGGATTTACGTCCGGCAGCACGTGGCTTCACGGCATCAGATGGTGCTGATCGCTGGTGCTGCAGCGGCCCGCGAGCACCGAAAAAACCTATCGAAATCTCTGGCCTGTTAGCTCAGAGGACATCACCGCATGCTGAATCCGAGTGTATCGAAGTGGTTGCAGCTTGAATTCGCGGCGGGACGCTGCTGTCCGAAACAAATACAGTTTGTCGTCGAAGAACGCGCCGAAGCGGATACGCCCTGTCACCGCCCGCTGTTCATGGAACAGTACAACCGGATCGCAGCCCAGATTACGAGGAGCATAACGATCCGGGTTTTTTAAGAATTCAAGGCGCTGCTGCTGACCACTGAAATAATACAACACGCCGCGATACCGTTCCGCAAGATTCGACTTTCCCGGCATCCATTCCTTAGACCCGGTGAGCATCACCGGACAGTAGCCACTCAGGCCGATGATCTCTTCGTTCGAATGCTCGCCTGATCCGGCGGGGAGTGACTCGACCGAGTCAGCGTCTCCCATGAGCATCATCGCGATCGTGCGACCACGTGCAGCCGTCCGGCGAAGTATCGACAGGTACGACCCTTGTGGCACCACGCCCACACTCAACGTCTGGACTGACCCGTCCGGATGCACAACGATATCGCGAGGAATTGATTCTGCCGCAAAACGTTTTTTCAGATCCGGCCGCTTCGTGATGTCGACTTTTACGGCAGCAAGCCCGTTCTGCAGTGCACGTTGTACAACAGGCGACGAAAACAGATCCTTGTCCATCTGCCGACAGGGTCCACACCAGGGGGCGTGAAAGTGCACCAGCAACGGAATCTGCTGCTGAGCTGCAACCAGTTCCGCATCTTCAAATGAAGGCAGCCAGCCGCGATCAGTACGAGCCGAAACCGATCCGCTGATCAGCAACGTCACAACAATGACCAACGATCGCATACCCCGAATAAAATATCTCTGCTGCAGCTGTCGCATAGAATCTGCCCCCTGAAATTCGTCGCGTACTGCCACAGGCGACATGGCCCCCGCACGAACGGAATTCTTATCGGCAGAATTCGCCAGCCACGCCGTGAATCGGCAGACGATTCCGACATGATTTCCACAGCAGGTGCTTTCCACTCCGGACTGCGCCGAAAATGGGGGATGCTATGCCCTGGCGACACGACTCCGTGCCGTTGCCAGTCACCGAGCCTCACATCCGGTACAACCGGAACTGCTCAACCGATCACTGCCGCAGAGATCGCAGCATCCCCGACGCTTTATGCAGCGTTTCATCAAACTCGTCCCGTGGCACTGAATCAGCCACAACTCCCCCGCCCACGGGAAACGCTACCTGGCCGTTCCGCAGTGTGAATGTGCGAATCAGAATACTGCTGTCGAAGGCGTTGTCCGGCCCGCAATAAAACAGGCTGCCACAGTACGCGCCCCGACTGGTCTGTTCGAGTTCTGCAATAATCTCCATAGCCCGAATTTTGGGCGCGCCGGTGATCGATCCACCCGGGAAGCAGGCCGCACACAAGTCCCAGACATCGCACTCCTGTCGCAGTTCACCAACCACGGTTGACACCAGATGCTGCACTGTTTCGAACACTTCGATCTCACAAACACCTGTGACCTCAACGGATCCGGTGCTGCACACGCGGGAAATATCGTTCCGCAATAAATCGACGATCATGACGTTTTCAGCCCGGTCCTTCTCACTGGCCAACAACTCATCCGCGATGTAGAGATCAGCAATGGGTGACTGCTGACGGCGACGGGTCCCCTTCATCGGTCGCGTCTCTACGCGACGGCCCTGCTCCACCTTCAAAAAACGTTCCGGTGACGCACTCACAATTGCGAATTCGGAAGTCTGCAGCAATCCACAAAATGGAGCAGCATTCTGACTCCTCACGTGCCGATACAAATCGATCGCTGACCCGCCCCACGGAGCCGTCAGCCGCTGCGACAGATTCGCCTGAAAGATATCACCGGCGGCGATGTATTCGATCACCCGCTGAACCGCCTCCAGATACTCTGACTGAGAAAACGTCGACTCAACAGGGACGCTTTGTACGTGATTCATACTAACCGGATCACTGCAGCGCTTGTTCGCCGAGTCCCCGCGTCCAGTCAGCGCGGTATGTCCAGGCTTCGTTGCACCTGCCTGCCCCCCCAATCCACGCAGACGTTCTCCAACCCATTGAACCCGTTCTTTTTGCCTCGCCGCCGAAGTCGATTCGTGCTGCGCGTCGATGCGAATCACATACAGCGTCACCTTCGAAGCCAGGTGATCCCAGACGATCGCCCAGTCAAACAGCCCCGCCGCCAGCACCGGCGTGGAGAATTGAGTTCGCCCCACTTCCGGCAGTCTTTCAAACGCCCGGCCCAGGTCGTAGGACATTAAACCTGCGATTCCACCATGGAACGGCGGCAGCTCACGATCCGGGACGGCCTCCATTCGGCTTTGCCATGTGCGTGTGGTGCTAAACGGATCGTCACCAAAGCAGCATTCGGGGAGCACGCACACGTCGATTGGATCGGCCGTCAGAAAAGTGTATCGACTGTCTCGGGCGCGAGGTGATGTTGCACTGTCCAGCAGGAGAATAAATTCTTCATTCCGGACAGTGTGCAACACATCCATCACCGATGGCTGCCCTTTGAGCTCCTCTATGTGAACCAGGTCAGTCACGCGTTCAGGGATCCAGCGAATCGGCCGACGGATGTGGATTGTCAACGACTGTCGAAGCCTTCCATTCCCCCAACAGGCCCCACTTCATTGCATCATCCTGAACGTATTCCTTGCCGAGGTGCCTGGCAAGCTCGGCACGTGCCAGCTCATATCCCAAATAAAACGCATGGCCGGCATCCAGATCTGCCTGGCTCTCACGCAGCACGTCCGCGAACATGCGAAACGGATCCGTGCCGTGCCAGTGACCGTCACAATTCATCAGATGCAGCCCATCGAATGCCGCGAACACGCGAAAGTTCGCATCCGTTAACCTGGCAGCCAGCGCCGCCAGTGACTCAGAAGTTTCTGCCCGCACCCGAGGATCCCGCAACATCACTAACGACGAATCCAGATGTTTCGGAATCACCTGGCTGGCCACAGAATGATAAGTCAATCGGCGGGCCGCATCGAACTCCGCCACCGAGGTCCGACACCAGTTGATCACCTGAGTCGTCAGTACACTGTGAATCTGCAGCTCCTCACAGATCGCAGCCAGAATCATATTAACGCCGGCCGAATCCACCTCCGTCAATTCCGTGACGTTGCCGACCCCCATCATGATCGGAAAATCCGGATATCTGGAACGCACTGTCATATAGCGTCGCAGAGACGTCGTGAATCCCATTCCGATCGGCTCGACAATCGGATCAATTCGAAAACACACATCATCGCTGACCAAACGCTCCACCAGCCGGTCCAGAGAATCGAGGTCAGATGGAGCATCAGGAATTGCGACGACTTCCGTGTCAAGTTTTGTGACCCAGTCGAAGTTCGAATGATTGCAACTGAGGATCAGTTCTGCGCCGGCATGAACCGCCTGTTCGACTTCGTCACGATCGAAGCTGTCGATTGAAACCCTCAGACCCTGCTCCCGCAGGGCACTGACGATCTCGGTGACCCGGCCACTCGATTCACCCGGGACACAGCCCACGTCGATCAGATCCGCTCCATGTCCTGCCATCTCCAGCGCTTCTCGAACGATGTCGTCGACGGGTTGACAGGTCGCATGATTGATTTCGGCAATGATCTCGATGCTGTACTGATCGAGCGGCACATCCCTGCGTTTGCCACATCCGAAATACTCCGGCAGGTCATGGAGATTCCTGGGGCCGCGTTCGAATGGTTTCCCAAAGTGGCTCTCGAGCACAGCCAGGTCCCCCTGGCACCAGCCTGGCAGAATGACACGATCAACATCGCCTGCAACAGTCAAACGACGCAGCAACAAACCAGCATGCAGCAGGGCCGCTACCTGGATGCCCGGAACCGCAATTTCATATTGAAATCCCAACTGCTCCGAAAGCCCGCCCACGACCGAACGCAAACTCGCCTCAGCGAGCCGTCCGGTGACAAAGAGGATTTTGGAGTGTTCAGTCTTCAGCGATTCAATTTCCGTTGGCTGGCGCGGGCCCTGCCCGCTGACCCGGAGGCTTCCACAGTGTGCGGTCAATGAACAAGGACAGGTGAGTCGGTCGTTGAAGAAGTCTCTCCGACCATCAACGTCAGCGCACTGCCCCACCGTTGACGCTGATCACCTGCCCGGTCATGTACGCCGCTTCATCACTCAACAGGAATCTCGCGACATTCGCAACGTCCTGAGGTCGTCCCCATCGCCTGAGCGGTGTTTCATCCAACACGCGACGTTGCCAATAATCGCTGGCCTCGTCACCCCATTCCGTGCGGATCCAGCCTGGCGCAATACAGTTGACGCGAATTTCGGGTGCCAGACTCACCGCCAGCGACCGACTGAAACCCATGATGGCATTTTTTGCAGTGGAGAACAATTCGCCGCTGTCGCCTCCCATTCCGCGATCAGACTGATCCCAGCCGACCGTCAGCACACATCCACTGCCCTGCTCCTTCAAGCGACTGCCAAATGCCCGGGCCAGCCGCACGGTGCCGCGAACATCCACATCCAGTAATGCCTGCAACTTCACATGATAATCAGCGTCCTGCAGTGGCCCTGTGAGCAAGTCCGCTCCCGCGTTGCATACCACTCCGTCCACGTGGCCTGAAGTCCAGCAGGCATCGACAAAGACATCGCAGGAGTCTGGATCCGCCAGATCCACGGTCAAGACCTCCACCGACCGACCCAAATCCCGGATGGAATCAGCGACCCGCCCTGCATCCTGCTGAGAAGTCCGGTACGTCACAACAAGATCCGCACCGGCCGCGGCGCATTCTCGAGCAATCGCAGCGCCAATTCCGGTCGACGACCCCGTCACAACGATCCGCTTCCCCTCCAGCATCCCAAACATGTGTGGCAGATTACCGCCCCTCCTCATCAGTGTCACGCCCGAGTGGAATGCCGGGTATCGCTGTCTGCAGCTCCCCCGAAATCTCTCGAACGCGATGGCGAAACCGCCTCGGGCCGCCTATTTCCCGGAATCCCTGACACGAACCAGGCAATTCCTTCAGCCGATGGAATTCGTGTGGTAAAAATCCGGCCCGAGTGGCCTCACTTCGGAATACCAAAATGACTCGACCCGCAAAACTGGCATTAGCAAACGGTTCCATCTTCAGTGGCACGAGCTTTGGTGCGTCCGGTGAAATCCACGGTGAAGTCGTCTTCAACACCAGCATGACCGGGTATCAGGAAATCCTCACCGACCCGTCCTACAACGGCCAGATTGTGACGATGACCTACCCGCTCATCGGCAACTACGGAGTCAACGAAGACGATGTGGAAAGCCGAGGCCTCTTTCTGCGAGGATTCATTGTCCGCGAACTTTGCGATGAGCCCAGCAACTACCGCTCCTCGGAATCGCTGGACAGCTATCTAAAACGACACAACATTATCGGCTTGCAGGGAATCGACACACGGGCTCTCGTCCGGCAGATACGCATCGACGGTGCCATGAAAGGCATCATCTCGACAGAAGACCTCGACGACGAATCACTCATCAAAAAGGCCAGAGCCGGGCAGAGTCTGGTCGGTGTCGATCTCGCCTGCGAAGTCATGCCGGAATCAACGACAGACTGGACCACACCGCTGAACGATCTCGGCCGGCCTGCCGAATTCTCGTCGTGTGTCGACAACAATCAGCGGCCGCATGTCGTTGCCATCGACTACGGCATGAAATGGAACATTCCCCGCTGGCTGACCGACGCCGGCTGCCGCGTCACCGTGGTGCCCGGCAAGTCGACTGCCGAAGAAGTCCTCAAACTCAACCCGGACGGTGTCTTCCTGTCCAACGGACCAGGCGATCCCGAACCACTCGACTACGCGATTCGTACGATCCAGGGTCTCCTCGGCAGGAAACCGATCTTTGGGATCTGTCTGGGCCTTCAGCTGCTGGGACTTGCCAGCGGCGGGCGAACATTCAAGCTTCGATTCGGTCACCGAGGAGCGAATCAGCCGGTCCTGAACAAAGCGACCGGCAAAGTTGAAATCACGTCCCAGAACCATGGCTTCGCACTCGACGCCGATTCACTGCCGGACGACGTCGAAGTCACGCACTTCAATCTCAACGATAATACAGTGGAAGGCATCCGGCACCGGGAACATCAGGCCTTCGGAGTTCAGTATCATCCCGAGGCATCCGCCGGTCCCCACGACAGTCACTATCTGTTCCGTGAATTCGTGGACATGATACGGCCGGTCACCGCCTCAACCTAAACCGACAGCTCACGGTCGCGTTTATCATTCTTCAGTCAGTCACAGCTTCGTTACACCAAAGGCCCACCATGGCATCCCAGCGTACTCTGATCCTCGTCAAACCTGACGGCGTGCACCGACGACTCATTGGTCAGATCATTTCTCGCATCGAAAACAAGGGCCTCAGCATCGTGGCCATGAAGATGCTGCAGGTCACTCCCGAACTCAGCAAAAAACACTACGCGGAACACGTGGCAAAGCCATTCTATCCGCAGCTGGAAGAATTCATCACAGCGGCTCCGGTCGTCGCCATGATTGTCCAGGGTCCGGAGGCTGTTGCCGTCATGCGGACGATCATCGGCGCCACAAATGGCCGCGAAGCTGCCCCGGGGACGATTCGAGGTGACTACGGATGCAGTCGCCAGATGAACATGATCCACGGCAGCGACAGTGCAGAATCGGCATCGCGCGAAATCGACATCTACTTCAGTGCCAACGAAATCTGCAACTACAGCCCAGCCCTCCACGACTGGTCCTTTGCTGCTGACGAAGTCTAATGGCCCGCTGACAAGATGTAGCTCAACAGATCCAGGATCTCATCGCGTTCCAGATGGTTCAGATTTCCCTTCGGCATCATCGACACTTTCGACAACACGCGTTCTTCAATATCAGACTTGAGAATCGTCTGCGGCTCGGCAAATGATTCCTGACCTCGCACGATCACCGCTTCGTCAGTTTCCGACTGAACGCGTCCCTGCACAACGCGACCGTCCACGGTGACGAGAATCGTGGCCGCATATTTTTCGGCGATTTCCGCAGAAGGTAAGATGATCGACTCGAGAATCTCTTCCGGCTTTAACCGCGTGGCAACTCCGGTGAGGTTGGGACCGATTCCCGCCATTTCATCCTCTATTCGGTGGCACTGGCCACAACCTGCCGTTTTGAATAACTGCTTTCCGTGTTCTAATGATCGCTCAGCACCTGTCTTTGGCAGCTGCTCCTGAAGATCGGCAACGCTCCAGTCTCGCACAAATTTCCGGTCCGGCTCCAGGGACGCGATCCACTCGCGAAACAGCTCCACGGCACGCGTGTCGACACGGGTCGAAACCAGAGGCGGCATTTGACCGCGACCACGGCGGGACAACCGAGCCAGCATGACGGACTGCTCAGGGTCTCCAGGAGCAACAATGCGTGGCTGGGCTAAACCAAACGTGGCGTGTTGAGGAAATTTCGACAGCATGTCCATGTCTTCCAGCGGCGTCGAATACCTCAACTTCATGCGAGCGTTCCCGCCGCCCGCCGCGACATGACAACAGGCGCAGTTGATCTGAAGATACGATTTCACTCGAGACTCCAGTGACGCCGAAGTGTCAACAGGGTTCGCAAGTTTCTGACGTTTATCAGCAGGCGTCGGCGAACCCGAAAGGAGCCCAATGTGTTCCAGCGTCCGCAGCTGATTGTCCGCGACCGCACCGTAATGGTGGTCCCGATCCATCTGCAACTCGGTGGCTCCGAGCACGTAAGTTGCCGCGCGAGCATGGCACGACATGCATTCCGCGCGCGCGGGAATCCGCCACTCCTGCAGCGAATCCGCATCTCCCGAAATCCGGATATCCTTCCCTGCCGCAGGAACCAGCATCGCGTCGTCCTGCTGTTCATTCCACTCATACGAATACCCCATCCACTCGCCCTGCTGTTTGACCAGAATTCGAGTTTCAATTCGACGCATGGCAGTCGGCTCGCGATTGATGTTCGCCGCTTTCGACAGCGTTTGCACGAGGACCGCCCGGTCGGGAAAGGTCCAGCCTCCCGATCCGTTACTCGCAATCTGCAGGTCGTCCGGCAGCGCGATGAATCTCTCGGCTGCCGCCCCGTCGTTCCAGCCGGATGAGATGACGTCGTAAGGGACAACGCCGGTCGCCACGCGGTGCTCACGGACGGAATCAAAAATACCGGTGTCGCTGAGCTTCATGGGGAACACAGGGTTCTCGTCAGGTCGCAGCGCCGCCGGGTTATCCTCCAAACGATAGAGACCACCGGTGTAATCGACGACCAGCAGTTCACCGCGGTATGAGTTCGAAAATCCAACGATCTGCAGCGTGGTGTCAGCGATCTCCTGATGAAACGTGACCTGAGTGCCATCGTGACGCCCGGCCCAGATTTTCCCGGTGGAATAGTCACCGTAGACGTAGGCCCCGTTCAGGTCCGGGAGCTGTTTCCCGTAATAGACAACGCCCCCCGTCAGAGAACGTGCCTCCGTGTGGTGATGTTCGAACGTGGGACCGACAAGTTTGCCCGGGCCGATTTCCCGATGAGCATAAAAGGGATGGCTGCCTTCATAGACACTCCAGCCATAATTCTCGCCTCGCCGCAGCAGATGAGCCGTCTCCCACAGGTCCTGCCCGTTGTTCCCAACCCAAATCTGGCCCGTGGCGTCATCAATCGACATTCGCCAGGGATTGCGAAGACCAATCGCCCAAAGTTCGCCACGAGCTCCAGGCGTCTCGACGAATGGGTTATCGCCTGGAACCGAATACATCATTCCGTCCGCAGGGTGGTCGACATCAAGACGCAGGACGCCTCCCAGCAGATTGGTCGCATCCTGAGCTGATAACCATCGATCCGAGTCAGACGTCCCATCGCCGGACGTGACGTAAAGCATTCCATCATGACCGAATACCAGGTCGCCACCGTCGTGCCCCATGGACTTCCATTCAAGGATGACTTGTCGAGTTTCGGGGTCGCACGCGACGTCAGCCGCCGGATCGCGTGAAACAGTGAACCGCGTGACCCGGTTCGCCTGCTCGGATTCGCCTTCCGCATGGTTACTAAACACATACATGAACCCGTTGTCGGTATACTGCGGATGGAATGTGAGCCCGTACACCTGGCGATCCGCAACCGCGAGCAGCAGTGAAACCTCATCGACCTCTGGTTGGTCACTGACCCTCACAATCCTCGTTGGCGCATCTGTTTCGCCACCCTTTTGAATTACAACCAGATTCTCTGTCCCCGGTTCCTGCTTCGCGTAGATCGGTTGATCCCAGCTAATCCCCGTAAAAACCTGCGTGGCAACGTAGGGCAACGGTGGATCGGGCGATCCAACCACTCGT
>JBDOMX010001008.1:0-10474 GCA_039831615.1 Planctomycetaceae bacterium | reverse complement strand
CTGCGTCGTCAGTTTCAGTGCCTGCTCCGCATCGAATTGACCGGCAATCACGAGCACCGCATTATCCGGCTGATAGAATCGTCGATAGAATTCCCGCAGGTTCTCCACGGGAACGCGTTCAATGTCGGCTCGGTTACCGATGGTGGACTTACCGTAGTTGTGCCATTCGAAAGCGGCGCCCATCATTCTTTGCATGAGCACGCGGAACGGACTGTTTTCGCCTCGTTCGAATTCATTGCGAACGACAGTCATTTCAGCATCGAGATCCTCCTTCAAAATCGAACTGTTGATCATGCGATCAGCTTCCAGCGCCAGTGCGAATTCCAGATTCTTTTCGCTTGCCGGCATGGTCTCATAGTAGTTGGTCCGATCCAGCCAGGTGGTTCCGTTGAATTCCGCCCCACGTTCTTTCAGCAACCGCGGGATGTCATCGTGCGTCGGTGTGCCGCGAAACAGCATGTGTTCCAGCAAATGAGCCATCCCCGCTTCGCCGTATCCTTCGTTACGAGAACCCACCAGGACCGTGAGATTAACGGTCACGGTCGGGCGTGACACATCGGGCAGCAATAAGATCTGCAGGCCGTTTTCCAGCTGATATTCGGTGATTCCTTCGATCGAACGCACAGGTTGAGGCATATTTTGAGCATTCAGATAAGCAGTGGCGTTCAACGCACAGATGGTCATCAGAAAGAAACGGAAGAATCGCTTCACGGGTCAGGTCTCCACTGAGACAAAGGAACAGAATGAATCCGCACCGGGGGGAACGATGACAAATGCAGAGACAGCATCACGCTGACGCTATTCAAGGAGGCTCTTTTCAAGCACCGCTCGTGCTTTCTCAAAGTAGTCCTGCCAGACAACTTCGGGTTGGCCGTCCCGCAGACAATCACGCACCTTTTGAAGCGTATTGCGTGCCATGTGTGGACAGCGATTGCAGGCACAGGTTTCCCCCGTGGATGCCATGATCCCGGGGATTGGCAGAAACACGTGCTGCGGAGCGGACTTCTGGAAGGCGTGGATCATGGTGGCTTCGGTGGCGACGAGGAATGTGGATGGCTCTTCAATCGCCATCACATGCTGCCTCATTCTTTCCGTGCCGCCGACGAAGTCACTGAGCTCCAGAATGTTCTGCGGACATTCCGGATGAGCGATCACCTGGCTGCCAGGGTTGTTTCTTCGGGCACGAATCAGATCCTGAATACTAAAGATTTCATGGACCATGCAGGATCCAGGCCACAGAATCATCTGCCGGCCCGTGACTTCCATAAGATACCGGCCCAGATGCTGGTCCGGGACGAACAGGATCTCACGGTCCGCCGGCACGCGATGAATGATTTCTTTCGCGTTGCCACTGGTCACGATCCAGTCGCACAGGCTCTTCACAGCGGCGGTCGTGTTGATGTAGGCGACGGTGTCGAACTTTCGACCACCTTCCCGCAACTGCTGCTGGAACGCACCCAGCTGATCTGCCGGACAGCTTTCTGCCAGCGAACAGCCGGCCAGCATGTCAGGAATCAGGACGGTCTTTTCCGGATTCATGATCTTGGCCGATTCGCCCATGAAATGGACACCGCTGAACACGATGGTGGACGTTTTCACTCGTGTGGCGTCGCGCGCCAGCTTGAGGCTGTCGCCGGTGAAGTCGGCGATGTCCTGAATTTCGCCGTCGACGTAGAAATGAGCCAGAATGCTGGCGTCCTTGTCCTTTTTGAGCTGATCGATCTCGTCCATCAGGTCGAGAGGATCTTCGTAATCGTCTGGTGCGTCAACGACGATAGGCAGGGACATTGCGGAATGAACTCACTGAAGTTGAGATAAAACTGACTGGACTGCGATCTTCCGGCATGCAGCGGTCAGCCACCATGGACACGGCAACGCCCACCTGCACCGACTCTGGACCGTATCAGGCAATTATTACGTCCTGCGCGGCTGTCGTCGACTGCCCGAATTGAGGATTTTTGCGCACAGTTCATTGTCTGCCCCGCAGGCGGAGTCTTTGGCGTCAGTCGACAGGCTCAGAAATTTCGGCAGTTGGTGCGGGCGACGGATGAACCTGCTCGTATTCATCAGCGACCTTTTTGCCGTCGACCAGTCCGAACTGCAGCCACATTCCGATGTACATGGTGGCAACCACCAGAGTGATGCCCAGACCAACAGGTCGGGCCAGTTTCCAGGGGACGATGTCCACATCACCTGAGTGTTTCTGTTCGAATGGCTGCTGCTGTGGCATCAGCAGACGAAACGTCAACATAATCAGCATCAGGAGCCCAAAGTTCACGCCGGCCAGGTGCAGGCCGAGATTCCTGACACCGTAGAATTCTTCCCCGAACGTCAGACCGAGGTCCCCTCCATTCAGGATCCCAAATACAAACTGAAACGTCATGCCCACAGCAAGTGCAACATTAACTCCAATGGCAGGTGTTCGTTTGCTGACGAGAGCGACGACGACAATCGCGATCAATGGAATATTAGTCACCGACGAGAACTGAATCAGGAGATCAAACAGGCCCTGATTGGCATAGAACTTAAAAAACAAAACCAGGCTGACACTCAGCGGAATGGTCAGTACGGCGAAAATGCGTCCTGCGCGCACCGTCTGCTGATCAGTGGCGTTGCGGTCGATCAGCCCTTTGTAAATGTCAACTCCGAACAATGTGCTGCCGCTGTTCAGGAAACTGTTGAAGGAACTCAGAATGGCTCCGAAAATCGTTGCTGCGAAGATTCCCACAGCCCAGCCCGGAAGCACCAGCTTGACAAGAAATCCGTAGGAACCATTTTGGTCAACCGGCAACGCCACGTTGGCCGTGTCGTACTTGCCGCTGCTCACAATGTGCCACGCGATAATCCCTGGCAACACGAGATACAGCGGGCCCAGCAGCTTCATGAATGCGGCGAACAGAGTGCCCTTCTGGCCTTCGGCGAGGCTTTTAGCCGCAAACGTCCGCTGGACAATGCCCTGATTCGTGCACCAGTAAAAAGTCGTCAACAGTGTGACGCCTGTAAACAACGTATGCCACGGAATGTTAGCATCCGAATCACCCATCGGTGCCATGCGCCCCGGGTGATCTTTGATGATCGTTGTGAGACCTTGCACGATGTCACCATTGCCTACAAAACTCAATCCAAAGATCGGAATCAGCAGGCCACCGAAAGCCAGACCGATTCCGTTCACCGTGTCGGACACGGCCACGGCCTTGAGTCCCCCGATGATGGCGTAACAACCACCGATAATCGCCAGCAGACTGCTCACAACAATCAAATTGAACCCCGTGTGCTTGCCGAGATACTCCTGTACGTTAAACACAGGGATCATGAATTCTGCTCCCGAGAACAGGATGAACGGGAGCAGGATGAAAGCAATCAGCACAACCGAAACGCACGATGTAAAAAGGCGCACACTGCGATCGAATCGAATCTCCAGAAACTCCGGAATGGTCGTAATTCCACTCTTGAGATAACGGGGCAGAAAGATCAGCGCCATGGCCACGATCGACAGTGACGACCAGACTTCCCACGTCATCAGCAACATGCCGTGCTGGTATCCACCGCCATTGATGCCGACAAGTTGCTCCGTGGACAGATTCGTCAGCAGCAGCGATCCGCCAATCACCGGCCAGGTCAGACTGCGTCCGGCAAGGAAGTATCCGGTTGCGGTATCCTGCCGGTCGTCGTGAGTCTTCCACCAGGCCACCACGGCGACTAAGGCCGTGAATAAGAGAAACGAACAGATTGTCAGCATCAGAGTATTCCGTCCGGACGTTTGAAAAACACGCGGTACGATACCACCTCGATCAACCACGACAAATCATGGGTCCAGGAAGCAGGGAACGCTGTCAGGGATGCAGATGGACCACGACTTCGATGTTGTTTGAGCCTCCCATGGTCCCGTCTCCAGGTGGGTTGTCGGTAATTTGCCAGGCTCCGTGCAGATTGTATGGACGGGCTGTTACAGCGTATAACGCGGACTCGTGGCCGCGGCGGCAGTGCCAGATCGCTTGATCCCTGGCCCCCGCGAGCCAGTACCCGTCACGACTTTTCGAAAACAGCTTTAGTATTTCAGGCGCGTGTCCATTGCTGATCGACGCGATCCCTGCTGCCTTTCCTGAGGCGATTGATGGTATTGCCGAGGTCGATCTGATTCCTGAAAAGTGTCGCTCGACCTGCGCCGGCCGCTTCAACTTCGATCGGTTGATTAGAAATGAGTGAGAAACCTGTGACCGGGAAAGTGTTTCTTGTTGGAGCCGGACCGGGCGATCCTCGTTTGATCACGGTGCGTGGAGCGGAATTGCTGGCCCTGGCAGACGTGGTGCTGTACGACGGACTCGTTAACCCACTGCTGTTGTCGCTGACGACCGGGCGCTGCGAACGCACGGCTCGGGCCCGCACTGACAATCAGGCAATCGTCCCTCAAAGTGCCATTAACGAGCAATTGATTGCGGAAGCACGCGCCGGTCGGTACGTCGTGCGCTTGAAAGGCGGAGATCCGTATGTGTTTGGTCGAGGCAGCGAAGAAGCAAGGGCGCTGTCGGATGCTGGTGTTCCGTTTGAGATTGTGCCGGGGATCACGGCCGCCACAGCTGCCGGAGTCTACGCTGGATTTTCGTTCACGCATCGTGACCATTCTTCGGCCGTCGCCTTCGTGACCGGACACGAAACTCCGCATCGTGATGTAAGCCATCTGGATTATGAGGCGTTATCACGGTTTCCGGGTACGCTCGTCTTCTATATGGGATTGGCGCGTCTGCGGACCATCTGTGATCGCCTGATTCAGTCAGGTAAGGCAGCGAACACGCCGGCAGCTGTTGTGTCGCACGCTTCGCTTCCCGACCAGCGTGTCGCGTCCGCCAGTCTTGGTCAACTGGCGGACCTTGTGGAGCAACAGGACTTGCGCGCTCCGTCGCTGATTGTGGTGGGAGAATGCGTTAATCAGAGAGACACCACTTCCTGGTTCGAATCTCTCCCGCTGTTTGGATTGCGGATTGGCATCACTCGACCGATTCATCAGGCGGACGATGTCGTCAACTCAGTCGTTCGAGCCGGCGGACAACCCGTATTGCTGCCGATGGTCGAAGTGCATCCGCCGGACGAACAGCAATTGCAGACATTGAACACAACCATCAATGAACTGAATGACTTCGATTGGCTCATTCTTACAAGTGCCAACGCTGTGCGAGGATTCATGGAGCAGGTCTGGAATCAGGGTTTTGATGCTCGACGACTGCATCAAATGAAAATCGCCGTTGTGGGAGCATCCACGGCAGCAGAGCTGCAGCGGTGGGGCCTGCAGCCCGATGTTGTTCCGGAACAGGCGAATTCGGAAGCGCTGGCAGATGCTCTTAAACCTTTTGTTGTCGACAAGCGCTGTTTGTGGCCCGCGGCAGACCGTGCACGTGAATCGTTGTCGAACATGCTGGTGTCAGCCGGAGCCTCTCTCCGACAGGTCGTCGCCTACCGACACCGGGACGTGGTTGAATCAGACGAGTTGCGCGAGCGGTTCAGTCAGCCGCCATTGGACTGGATCGGTGTCAGCAGTCCGGCAATCGTTCGACAGGCTGCGAGGCTGTTTCCCCAGTTGACCGACACCACATGTCCGACACGAATTGCCTCGATCAGCCAGCTCACGACGGACGCCGCACGTGATGTCGGGCTGACGGTGCAGGCTCAGGCCGCTGAGGCCAGCTGGACGGAGATGCTCCGCGCCATTGCTGTCGCCAGCGGTCGTGATGCCAGTGCTGTTTCGTGATCGCAGTGCAGAATCTTCCGGATTCGGCTCACCAGCCATAAGGGTGCCGACAGGGAATATGTTCATTCGATACGCATGAGAGTCGTCCTGCGAATGGCTTCCGGGGGGCTCCCTGTGTTGCGAAGGGCAACGGCCGCGAGGCGTCGGGCTCCCGGTCGGTGGACACATGGAGTCCCAATCCCCAAACTGACATGATTAACGGTATTTAAGAATTCTGCGCGGACTGCGCAGGTCGTTGAACGCTGGAGCAGGTGAATGCGAATTTCCGATTGTTCGTTGGTATTGGGGTGTTTTCTAGTGAGTGGTCTCGTCGTCGGTGAAGACATTGAGTTGAAGTATCCAGACACGCGCACGGTGCCCCAGGTTGACGATTTCCATGGAACAGAGGTTGCCGACCCTTATCGCTGGCTGGAGGAAGATGTCCGCGAGAATGAAGATGTGGCCGCCTGGGTTGAAGCCCAGAATGAAGTCACATTCGGCTATCTCGAAAAGATTCCCGAACGGGAATCCATTGAAAAACGAATCACGGAACTGTGGAACTTCGAACGTTTCAGTGCCCCGACCCGCGCCGGCGGACGTTACTACTTCTTCCGCAACGACGGTCTGCAGAACCAGTCGGTTCTCTACATGCAGCAGACACTCCAGGATGAGCCCGTCGTGCTGATCGACCCAAACCAGTGGTCGGACGACGGCACGGTGGCGCTCGCCAGCGCCGAGTTCAGCGATGACGGTCGATATGCCGCCTACGGTATTCAGGATGGTGGCTCGGACTGGCGGATCTGGAAGGTCCTGGACATCAAGACTCGCCGGCTGCTGCCGGACGAACTCAAATGGGTTAAGTTCAGTGATGTGGTCTGGACGCCCAACAGCCAGGGTTTCTTCTATGCACGCTACGACGCCCCCCAGGAAGGCGATGAATTCCAGTCACTCAACCTCAACCAAAAGGTGTACTATCACCGTGTGGGGACTGTTCAGTCAGAGGACCGGCTGATCTACGAGCGACCGGATCATCCCGACTGGGGATTCGGAGTCAATGTCTCCGAGGATGGACATTATCTGATTATGAGCGTCTGGAAGGGCACCGACGATCGCTATCGCATTGTTGTCGATGACCTGACGCAGCCCGAGCAGGAGCCGTTCGAGCTGATCGACAACTTCGACTACGAGTACACCTTCGTGGGGAACGACGAGTCTCTGCTGTATTTTCAGACCAACCGTGATGCGCCCAGACGGCGTGTGATCGGAATCGACCTGAAGAATCCTCAAGTCGAATCCTGGAAGGAAATCATCGCTCAGACAGACAATACACTCACCGGAGTTGACATTGTCGGCCACCAGTTTCTGGCGACGTATCTGGAGGACGCGAAGACTCAGGTGCAGCAGTATTCACTGGAGGGGAAACATGTTCGTGACGTTGGGCTCCCCGGAATCGGTGCCGCCACCGGATTCAGCGGAGAAAGCGATCACGAGGAATCGTTCTATTCCTTCAGTAGTTTTGCGATTCCACCCAGTACCTACCGCTACGACGTGGAGACAGGAGAAAGCACGCTCCTGCGGCAGGCCGACGTCGATTTCGATCCAGGCAAATACAAGACCATTCAGGTGTTTTACTCAAGCAAAGATGGCACACGGGTGCCGATGTTCATCACGCATCGCACTGATCTTCAACTGGACGCATCGAATCCAGTGCTCCTGTATGGCTACGGCGGGTTCAATATCTCTTTGCCACCACGATTCAGTGTGAGCCGTCTGGCGTGGATGGAGATGGGCGGTGTGTTTGCCATGCCGAATTTGCGAGGCGGCGGTGAATATGGAGAGCCGTGGCACAAAGCAGGCACCAAACTTCAGAAGCAAAATGTATTCGACGACTTTATCGCCGCCGCTGAATGGCTGATTGAAAACAAATACACGACCTCATCCCGCCTGGCAATTCAGGGTGGCAGCAACGGAGGCCTGCTGGTCGGGGCGTGCATGACGCAGCGGCCGGAACTTTATGCCGCCTGCCTGCCCGCGGTGGGTGTGATGGATATGTTGCGTTTTCATCAGTTTACGGCCGGCAGATTCTGGGTTGACGACTATGGCAGTGCTGAAAACCCCGATGAATTCAAAGCTTTACTCGCGTATTCGCCGCTGCAGAATTTGAAATCCGGTGTCAGCTATCCTGCGACCCTGATTACGACGGCTGACACCGATGATCGCGTCGTTCCTGGTCACAGTTTCAAGTTTGCCGCAATGCTGCAGAAATGTCACAAGGGACCAAATCCCGCGCTGATACGAATCGAAACTCGAGCCGGACATGGTGCGGGCAAGCCGACTGCCAAGGTGATTGAAGAAGTCGCCGATCAGTGGGCATTTCTCGTTCGCAACCTGCACATGTCTGAGTAGATGATCTGTGTGGCAATCAAGCCACCGTCCGCAAGTCCAGTGGATTCCCTGCAGCGCATCCCACCACAGTCTGAATGAAAGATACTCATGAAGTTGCGACTCCGTTTTCGTTTCCTGAATTCTGTTCTGCTGCTTCTGTTGGTGTCCGGTACCGCCATGGGGGAGGTGCGTTTGCCAAATGTCCTTGGCAGTCGTATGGTTCTGCAGCGCGATGCCCCGGTCCGTATCTGGGGCTGGGCAGAAGCTGGCGAGCAGATCAGCGTCTCGTTGGGTGATGCTGTCCGGCAGGTGACCGCCGACAGCACAGGATCGTGGCAGGTTCAACTTCCGGCGCAAGCCGCGGATGGTCAGAAGCGAACCATCCAGGTTGTTGGCAGCAACACCGTTGAATTGACTGACCTGCTGGTCGGGGACGTCTGGATCGGATCCGGACAGTCGAACATGGCATGGCAGCTTAAGTCGACCGACGGTGCCGATTCCGCGATCGCAGCGGCCGATCACCCGGAAATACGATTGTTTCACATTCCAAGGGTGAAGGCCCCCGCACCCGCGGACGACGTTGATGCCGAATGGAGCATCTGCAAGTCGGCATCGATTCCCGAATTCTCGGCAGTCCTGTACTACTTCGGGCTAAAACTGCACCAGGAAACGAATGTTCCAATTGGTCTGATCAACACGTCGTGGGGCGGCTCAGCCATCGAACCGTGGACAGTCACCGAGAGTGGTTCCGGAGAAATGTACAACGGCATGGTGGCGCCCATTGTCAGATTGTCCGTGCGAGGTGCCATCTGGTATCAGGGTGAAACCAACGTCCTCCACAAAAACGGATTCTCCTATGCCGATAAAATGCGCGACCTGATCACGGGATGGCGCCGCGCCTTCCACCACGACAGCCTTCCGTTTTATTATGTCCAGATTGCACCGTGGTCCGGACGCTACGAAGCCGGGCAGTTGCCGGCTCTCTGGGAGGCGCAAACAGCAACACTCAATCTGCCGAACACCGGTATGGCAGTCACGACCGATCTGGTTGATGACATCAGCGATATTCATCCTCGCAACAAGCTGGATGTGGGAAACCGCCTGGCCCTTTGGGCACTCGCCAGGCATTACGGCGACAGCGAACTGGTGTTCTCCGGGCCAATATTTAAGTCGATGACGATCGACGGGAATACGGCAAGGATTGATTTTCATTTCAGCGGTGGAGGACTTAAAAGTCGGGACGATGCGCCACTAAGCGAGTTCCGGATCGCCGGAGCCGACGGAGAATTTTTCGACGCCAAAGCCACGATCACTGAGGATGCTGTGCTTGTCAGTTCCGACAACGTTGCCGAACCAACGCAGGTCCGTTTCGGCTGGCACAAGCTTGCGAATCCGAATCTGACCAATTCAGCAGGTCTGCCAGCGTCACCATTTCAGACCAAAGACTGGCGTGGGACGATTGAGTCTGTCCAGTGACAGTCACCGTGTCCATACAGCTGATTTGAATGATTCCTCACCCCGTCGGCGTCGCCGGCGGGGTGAGGAATTTTGGGGCAAGTCCTGCTGCATGTTCCCGAATCGAACGGCACAGCCCGACAATTTTTGTCCGGTTCTTCCAATTTTCCGGCCCCTGAACTCAGCAGCGGACCGTTGTGCGAGCTCTCCTGTGGCATGTCTTCACATGGTCACGCCCATTGCGAATTGATTGACCGAGTCGCACCAGAGACGGATGTTTCCTGAAATCTGAAAAACAATTTGCCCCCGGGGAATCCCGACCTAAGTTTCGGCGTGGTTCGGATGGCAAAGCGGTCAGGATGATTGCTGACGACTCTGTCAACTCCAGCGTCGTCGATCAGGAATCACCTGTGTGGGTCCGCTCTGCCTCGGCAGGGTTCTTTCCGGTGGAAGATTGTTTTCTGCCGCAACGTTGTGTGCCCGAATGGGCAATTATTCAGAGGGGTTCTGAAATGACAAAGTTTGCAAACAGCATCAAGAAGTTCCTGGTTTCCGAAGATGGTCCGACCGCCGTTGAGTATGCCGTTATGCTGGCATTGATCATCGTTGTCTGCATAGCTGCGATCTCAACTGTTGGTAACAGCGCTAACAGCAAGTTCGAAGAAATCGGCAACTACCTGACGTAATCTGACGGCTGACTTTGCTCAGCTGTTTTCGCGCCGAATGGATTTCTGCGTCTGGCCGCAAACCTGCGGTGAACGGAATAAAACCAAAGACAGGGTCCTGGATAATTTATCCAGGACCCTCGTTTTATTGACATCACATCCTCCGGATCGAAACACGTCACTCGACCTGCTTCAGCACGGTCGTGACCGGAAAGTGATCCGATGGATATCGCCCGTTGTCGTGAGT
>JBDOMX010000051.1:0-2410 GCA_039831615.1 Planctomycetaceae bacterium | reverse complement strand
GGCTGCAGCGATTTGGGTCGGCGCGTCCGTTGCTGATGAAGAATGGATGACCGGCTTGAGTGTACGGCGACGCGTGTGCCGCGACGCAGTATGATTCTGCTTCGATATTACGTCATCCATCGAAACAGAACGTGTTCTCATGTCCGTTGAGTCATTGTTGTTTCATCGCGTTGTGGCCGCTGTCGGTCTGTTCGTGATGATCGGTCTGGCGTGGCTGCTGAGCAGCCACAAACGCCGATTTCCCTGGCGCGTCGTGATCGGCGGGCTGCTGATGCAGATGATGCTGGTCACACTCATCCTGGGAACCAATAGCGGGCGACAGATTTTTTCCGGCCTCGGTGACGGGTTCAACACCATGTTGGGCTTCGTGGATGAGGGCTGCCGTTTGGTCTTCGGAGAAAACTTCGCCCAATTTTACTTCGCTTTTCGAGTGCTGCCGACCATTGTTTTCTTTTCATCGCTGATGGCAGTTTTGTACCACGTCGGACTGATGCAGTTCATTGTGCGTCAACTTGCTGTCGTCCTGAGACACTCTCTGGGCACATCCGGGGCAGAATCGCTTTCAGCGGCTGCCAACATCTTTGTCGGGCAGACGGAAGCTCCGTTTGTGGTCCGGCCCTACATTCTCCGTATGACTTCCTCGGAACTCATGGCCATGATGACCGGGGGGTTCGCGACGGTCGCAGGGGGCGTCCTTGCCGTTTATGTCGGGTTCGGCATCGACGCGGCTCACCTGATGACAGCCTCGGTGATTTCCGCCCCGGCAGGTCTGTTGATCGCAAAAGTGATGTTGCCGGAAACAGAGATTCCCGAAACGGCTGGTAGCGGAACCGTGATGCCTTCCCGTGAAACAGCCAACGTGATTGAGGCGGCGACTCATGGAGCCACTGAAGGACTGAAGCTGGCGCTCAACGTGGCGGCCATGCTGATCGCATTCATGGGATTGATCGCGTTGGTGGACTACGTTTTGAGTGAGGTGTCGCTGCTTGTCATGAACCTGATTCCGGGGCAGCAGGTGCAGCACGGACTGACGCTGGCATCCATCTGCGGTTACCTTTTTTATCCATTGGCCTGGCTGATGGGGATCGAAGCCCGCGATTGTTTCAATTCAGGGCAGTTGCTGGGACTGAAAGTCGTCGCCAACGAACTCGTCGCTTATCAGAAGATGTCAGCCTGGCTGGCCGAGGATGCGCCGACGCGTGAGATTTCAGCGCGGACGGCCGTGATTTTGACGTACGCCCTGTCGGGGTTCTCCAACTTCGCAGCGATTGGGATCCAGGTCGGCGGCATTGGAGGGTTGTGTCCGGAACGTCGGGCTGATCTGGCTCGCCTGGGTCTGCGTGCTATGATCGGCGGAATGCTGGCCTGTTGCATGACCGCCTGCGTGGCCGGCATCGTGATCGGAAATGCAGACGAAGACATTCCCTCATCGAATTCGATCGAGTCGCCAACCAACGGAATGCCTGCAGCCACTGTTGTCCGTGAGCCGGAGTCCGCGGGCGCATCCGACACTCAGGAATCAGCTGGATCACCGCAACGTGTGCAGCCGATCCAGGAGCAGACGGCTGACAGCCTGTTTTACTTCTTGAGTGGTGGGAAACCGAGTGGATCGGCGCCGCCCTCCTGAGGGACAACAGGATTCCAGCCGCCACCGCTGGAAGGAGCGAAGGCACCACTGCTCAGTGAATACAGTCCGAAGATTACGATCGCGGCAATGCCGACGTAACCAATGATGAGTCCGGCGAGTGCCAGATTTCGCCCCTGCATCCCCGAGAAACTGTCATCGATTTCGCGGAGCGCCTTGTGACCACAAATGACAGCCAGAATACTGCCGACGACAGGAATGATTGACAGCACCAGACTGTAAAGTGCAAGGTTTGAGAAAGGAGCATGTGATTCAATCGCCCCGGTCGTCGGCACGCCAGCAGGTCCGGCTGCTGAGGCCACTTCGCCCGAAAACAGGCCCTGCAATGCCTTGTCCGCGCGTTTCCATTCCGTCATCCCGTGAGTCCAGACGAGATCATCGGCGTTCAGCGTTCCGGTCGCGTGCGCGTGCTTCAGGACTTCCATGGAGACAGGACCGAGCTGTTGGCCGTCATGGCTGTAGAACCACCCCGCGGCGGCCGGTGTGGCTGGAGCAACAGAAGCCGGATCAGAGCTGCCCAGATTCTCGACCGCGCCGGACTGCCGCATCTTTCGCTCGCCCTGCGCCTCGAACAGTTCCGGATAGTCGTCCGCCGGTTTCCACGACCGTCCGTCTTTGGAGACACGGTGCTGACGTCCGAATCGTCCACGCTTTGACATGTGGCGCAGCCGTTCCACCGTGAACGGTCCCTGCCGTTTTCCACGTACCTGGATATAGAAGGAATCACTCATTGAATTAACTGCCTACAAAAAAACTAAGGCTGTC
>JBDOMX010000067.1:0-2416 GCA_039831615.1 Planctomycetaceae bacterium | reverse complement strand
GAGCGCGGGGTGCGTGGCGAGCTCGTACTGCCAGCGGTGCAGCAGGTGGCCGTTCACGAAGAGGGAGTTGCCGGAGGCGTCGCTCGCGCGCTCCGCCGCCTCGATGCGCGCGCGCGCGGCGGCAGCGTTGGTGGCCGATGCCGGGATCTGCGGGCGACGCGTCGAGTTGCTTGTTGTCGACGGCCATCGAATCTCTGGAGAAAAACATCGCCTGCCGATTGCCGAACGTCGACGTTTCCTGAAACAGCTTGCGCCCGACCGCGCGGAACTTCCGGGTCGCGGGGCGTTCGACACCGCTGGCGATTGCTTGTAACAATGCGGCTTCGGCGGCCTCGAGATAAGCCGTCAGTTGCACTCGGGAAATATCGAGCGTCGCCGTCGTCTTGTTGAACAGGTGCTGTTCGCGGTCCTCCGGCAGGATGTCGCGGATGTCCAGCGTGGGCAGCGCCAACACATCACGCACGTTCTGCTGATACTCGTCACGATTCAGACGTCGGATCGGTCCCCGTCCGTGCTGCACGACGTCGTCGGCATCCGCCGTGTGGATCGCGGTGGCCAGGCTGTTGACCACCGCTGTTCGCCGTTGTGACCCGAGCATCGAGCGGTCGGGTGGCATCTCGTCGCGCTGGATGCGGTCGTGAATCAGAATCCAGCGACGGCGTACCGCGCGGTCACTCAGTTCGAACGACAAACTGGCCAGATCGAGTCCACCTTCCGCTGTCTCCGAATTGTGACACTTGATACAGATCTGCTGCACCACGGCGCGCACCGGGGGCGTGACAAGAGAGTCTTCCGCAAGACTCGTACAGCGAGCCGTCACGCACACGATGTACAGAACCAGAATTCGGGTCATTTTTGTGACAATCATGCGGCGGGATCAAAGAACCACGTTTGACGGGCGGCGACCACTCGAGGCGGCGACGCATCGTTTGCCCGGAATACACGAGTTTATCCGCTGGCGGTCGTGTTTGGGAATCGATGACGGCTAAAGTGATCCCGCGCACCACCCAGTCCCGGCACTCAGGCCGATCCACAAATTCGTCGCTCACCCGTCAGGACCAGGGTCATGCGCTACCGCATCCACACGGCCGTCGAGCCGGTCGGCAGATTCACACCGGTTTCATCCCTGGTCTCCTCTGCGGTGGCGTGCAGCAGGTCCGGTCGTGGAAATCCGTGACAACACTCAAACGACTTCCCGGGCAGCAACTTTGTTTTCTGGAAGAATCAACATTGTCCCACGAATGAACAGTGCCCCATAATGTGCGCAGTCGACTGACATTCACGCCAGACACTGTCCAACGAGAATGAGCCATGCTACATGGATTGTCCAACCGTCGATTTGCGTTCATGCTGCTTCCGGCCGTAGTGGTCGCATCCGGTCTCAAGCCACAATCCGCGTCTCCGGAATCCAGCCCCGCAAAGACCGCAACTGCTCACTTTGAAAAGGGCGTCGATTTCGAGACTGTTCGGAACTGGGACTCTGCGATCGAAAGTTTTTCGGAGGCGATTCGGCTCAAGCCGGACTTCCCACAGGCTTACGCCAAGCGCGGCATCGCGTACCTGAACAAGGGCGACAATGATCAAGCGATCAAGGACCTCTCGGAAGCCCTTCGCTTGAAACCGGATTTCGCGATGGCTTATGCCCATCGCGGCGGAGCGTATCTGCAGAAGACCAAGTCCGACCTGGCGATCAAGGATCTGAACGAGGCGATTCGGCTGGATGCGGAATATGCAATCGCCTACGTCAACCGCAGCGGTGCATATCTGCAACAGGGCAAATTGGAACTGGCCATCAAGGACGCCAATCAGGCGATTCGACTGCAACCGGACTCCGCGCTGCCCTACATCAACCGCAGCGGTGCGTATCTGCAACAGGGCAAATGGGACCTGGCCATCAAGGACAGTAATCAGGCGATTCGACTGCAACCGGACTCCGCGCTGCCCTACGTCAACCGGGGCACTGCGTATCTGCAACAGGGCAAATTGGACCTAGCCATCGAGGACTGCGACCATGCGATCCGGCTCGATATGGACTCGATGATCGCTTACACCAACCGCGGCGTTGCGTACCTGAATCAGGGGAAATTCGATCTGGCGATCAAAGACAGCACCCATGCGATTCGGCTGAATCCGGATTTCGTGATTCCCTACGCGAACCGGGGCAGTGCGTATCTACAACAGGGCAAGTTCGATCTGGCGCTCAAGGACTGCACCCACGCGATTCGACTGAAAGCGGACTTCGCGATGGCCTACGCCAACCGGGGCGGTGCGTATGTGAACCTAGGCAAATTCGATCTGGCGATCAAAGACCTCGATGAGGCCATTCGGCTGAATCCCAACGAAGTGATAGCCTACATCAATCGGAGCAGTGTGTATCTGCAACGAGGACAATTCGACCTGGTGTTCAAGGACCTCT
>JBDOMX010000311.1:0-10511 GCA_039831615.1 Planctomycetaceae bacterium | reverse complement strand
CGCCCATCGTCGGATTGGTGAGCACGGAGATAAACAATCCACGAGCCTTTCGGAACCGGGCCAGTGCCGCCGACACTTTCCCCATTTGCATCAGTGAGAGGATGCCCTCGTGCATGCGAGCGCCACCGCCCGATCCGCTCACCACAACCAGAGGCAATTTCATTTCCGTTGCCTGCTCAACCGCTCGGGTCAGCTTTTCGCCAACGACGGATCCCATGCTCCCCATGATGAACGATGAGTCAGTCATTCCCAGCACGAGCGGACGGCCACGCATATAGCCGCGCCCCACGGTGCAGGCATCCTTCATGCCGGTCTTCTTCTGCTCCGCCACCAGTCGATCCCGGTAACTCATGCGGTCTGAAAAATTCAGCGGATCAACGGGAGCCAGATCTGAATACCACTCTTCGAACGTGTCCGGGTCAAGCAGCTGCCGCAGACGCGATGCAGTCGGCACGTAGAAATGATGGTCGCACTCCGGACAAACGTTCAGGTTTTCTTCCACCTGATTTCTGAATACGGTTGCGGAACAACCATCGCACCGCAGCCAGAGTCCTTCCGGGACTCCACGTTTCGGGCGATTCATATAATGCAGCCAGGACCGTTGACTGGGTTTGCGCGCGGTGCTCATCAATGCCTCCCCGGACCGGCAACGCCGGTTGCCGCCACAGCGGCATCCGGGACACACTCAAAGTTAACAAATGGTCCGGAATCGAATTCTGATGCTTCGAAACATTCCACCAGCTTACGATCTTCTCCGCACAAACACGATGCCAAAGTGGGACCGCGCTGCTGGAGGGTGCAGCTGATAACCGTTGCAATCGGTTCTACGGCCACTATCGCGAAGACTTCATACTTACGGATGGCCTTGTTGAGGACCCGGGTGAGCCGTTGACAAGCCGCCGAGAGGCTTTCACCTTCCGGAGCACAAATCGACTGAGGCTTCTCACGGCAGGACCGAAACAGCTTCGGATATCTTTTTCGGACTTCAGATTCCGGCAAACCCTGCCACAGTCCCTGATCGACATTGCGCAGCTCGTCAAGTTCACGCACACGAAGCCCGTTGAACTGTTCTGAGATTGCTCGGGCCGTGCCGAAGGCCGGATCGCCGGGAGTGGCAAAAATTGCCTCTATCCTGAGATCAGCAGCAGCGATCAGCTTGAGGACCTCCTGAACCTCCTGCATCCCGGCCTTGTTGATCGGCATCTCCAGCATCCCCAGCAGTCGCGAGTCGGCGGCGTAGTCGGTTTGGCCGGGACGGATCAGTACGATCTGTGTCATGCGGATTCCTCGGCCAGTCGTTGCGCGTTTCTGGCCAGAGTAGCCAGTTGTTTCCCGGCGGCAGCATAGTCAGGTTCGTCAAAAACCGAACTGCCCGCCACAAACAGATCTGTCCCCGCCGCAGAGCAGGCGCCAATCGTCCCGGCGGCGACTCCGCCATCCATCGAGATGATCAATCGATCGCCGGCAAGTTCTCGTGCCCGACGCACCTTCGGGAGTACCTCGGGCATGAACGCCTGCCCCCCAAATCCCGGCCGCACGCTCATCACCAGCAGCAGATCGCAATGGTCGAGCCACGGCTCAACAGCCTCCATCGGCGTCGCGGGATTGATGGCCAGCCCGGCAACCGCGTCGGATGCTCTGATTTCGTCGAGCAGATCCGAGGGCTCTGGGACTGCTTCCACGTGAAACGTGACCGCTTCACAACCTGCGTCCAGATACTCAGACACGTAGCGTGTCGGATCAGAGATCATCAGGTGGGCATCGAACGGCGTATCGGTCAGTTGCCGCAACGATCGAATGACCATCGGGCCATAAGAAAGATTGGGCACGAAGTGACCATCCATCACATCCAGGTGCAGCACGGGGAATCCGGCACGGTCCAAATGCTCCACCTCGAGGTGAAGGTTGCCGAAGTCACACTTGAGCATGGACGGAGCAATCACCGGTGTACTTGTCCGGAGATGCTTCAGCATCGCATCGCGTTTTAACATTCAGTCTGCCGTGCATCCGGGCAGAGGAACGCAAGTCAGACGAACCCGTCCAATGCGTGGCACGACGATTCCTGCCACGGCCGTTCCCCAAAACGAAGGCAGGATTTTCACGATCGTTTCGAGACAAGTCCAGCCGAAGGACCCCAAACACGGCAAAACAGTGAATTCCGGGACTGCGGCGCTGGTTTACTGATTATATCATGACTTAAACCTATTTATATAAAGGAGTTATGTCTGATAAGCGATTTTGAGACCGGCCGCAATCCAGCGTGATAACTACTAGGGTTCAAAGGGTTTACGTCAATCAGTTCGGTTGCAGTCCGCCCGGAACGGGTCCGGTTGGATCGAATCAATTGATACATGGAGGCGCCAACTGGATTTATGGCGGAGCTGAGCCGCGTTATTTCCGGGCTGTCAGGAAACTGGATTTCTTAAGACCTCCACGGAAATCAGTCCGGCGCCAGTCCGGAGTTGCTGAATTTCGGAATGATCAGGCAAATCCAGCCGAGGTCCCGATCTGATCAAAACAGGCGTGATCGACCAGTCCGGGAGTGGGGTCATCGGTCGACGCCGGAAAGAACGGCCATTCAGCATGAGTCGACTGGCATTTCGAACTCTGATTCGACCGCAGCGATATTCCATACTCGCTGCCGGATTCATCATCGTCGTCGGTGGGGCCGTTTATCACGGCGTTGGTGACATCGACGGTGTCATTGTTTCCGCGGCGACGGACGGTGTCGCTCCTTCACGATGCGCTCGACTTGAAACAACTGAACTTCCGAACGCTGTCTGGATCCACGAGGACCTGTTGTCAGGCGGTCAGCCGGATCGGGATTCTGGTTTTACTGCGTTGCGCCGCCTGGGCATTCAAACGATCATCAGCGTCGACGGAATCCGCCCGGACGTGCAGGGAGCCAGGGAATACGGCCTTCGCTATGTGCATCTGCCCATCGGCTACGACGGTGTGCCGTCTCATCGGGCACATCAACTCGCACGGGCCATGCTCGATCTGCCTCGGCCGATTTACATCCATTGTCACCACGGGCAACATCGCGGTCCGGCAGCAGCGGCGGTGGGCTGCATCACGGCCGGCCTGATCAGCCGGACCTGCGGCATTCAGGTCCTGTACGATGCTGGAACCGGTCGCGGCTATCAGGGACTCTGGAACAGCGTCACAGCGGCGTATCCGGCTGACACTCAGGAACTCGCTGATTTGAACGTTGACTATACGGAAACCTTCGAGCCGTCCGCTATGGTCGATGCCATGAGTCAACTGCAAGCCGGAATGGAGACGCTGGAACTGCTGGCCAAACAACGCTCAGGCAACCATGCGTCGACTTCGCACGTTGGCGCGGTGCATCAGGCGTTGTTGCTGCGGGAACAATTGACGGAACTGCAGCGTGTCGCTTCGGTCCGCAGCCGACCACGTGAATTCCGGACGCGTCTGGAAAAGTCACGACAGCAGGCCGCACTGCTGGAGTCACTGTTGCAGCCCGTGGTGGATGGCAATGTTTCGGTGCTGCACCGGCGTCACCTGGAAACGGCCATCAACGTTCTTCGCAGTCAGTGCGACTGTTGTCACCGACGTTTTCGCGACTGAAACGCGGCAGACCATTCTCCACTCAGGCTGCGGTTCAGCTTTTTGAGAGCTTCGCCTTCGATCTGGCGGACACGTTCACGGGTCAGTCCCAGCGCTTCGCCGATCTCTTTGAGCGTTCGAGGTTCGCTGTCGTCAAGACCGAATCGCATGCGCAGGATCGTGGCTTCGCGGGTTTCCATTTCATCGAGCAACCGGAAGACATGCTTGAGGTTGTCGCGGTTGATCAGTTCAGCTTCGGGCCCGCGCGTTCGTTCATCGGGGATAATATCTCCCAGAGTCAGGCCCGATTCATCCTGGTCGGATTGAGGCGTGGCATTGTACAGGACAATCGCCTTTTTCACGATACGCAGCTGCTTCGCGGGAATCTCAAGCTCTTTGGCGATGTCTTCGGCAGTCGGCGTGCAGTTGAGTTCCTCGGTGAGCTTTGCGGCCGCTCGACGCCATTTTGACAGCAGTTCCACCATGTAGGCGGGAACGCGAATGGTCTTGGCCGTATTGACCAGAGCACGCTTAATGGATTGCTTGATCCAATAACTCGCGTAGGTGCTGAAACGCGTGTTCATGTCGGGATCGAAGCCTTCAACGGCTCGCATCAGGCCGAGGTTGCCTTCTTCAATCAGGTCCGGCAGTGGCAGACCTTTTCCGTTGTAACCCCGGGCGATATTGACAACAAGCCGCAGGTTGGCTCGCACCATGCGGTCTCGAGCGGCCCCGTCCCCCGCTGAAATGCGGCGGGAAAGCATCTTTTCTTCATCTGCCGTCAGCAGAGCCGTTTCGTTGATCTCCCGCAGGTAGGTCTCCAGCGGTGTTTGCAGACGGGAGGACGAACGCGACTTGGTGGCGGTCTGAGTCATTTTGGCTGGTTCCGGCTGAACGATCCGTTACGAAAAACTGGTCTCGTTGGACGTATCGTCCGGGATTCGTCGGCTGCATCAGCCTGAAGTCGCAGAAACTGCCGAACGCCGGATCGAGGCGGCATCAATTGATAGATCTGCTTTGATCTCTGGATCGGGTGAGATTCCATTCTTCGTCACAGAACGGACGACCCACCCGAAATCTGTCCGCAACCGCATTTCTGCCGGTGGGACAGTCGGATTACGCCGCTTGCGGCAGCAATTCGCCCGCTGCCTCGTGGACCAGCGCCGCGTCGATTGGTCCTGACTGCATGGAGATGACGACCTGCACAATCTGGCTGATTCGCAGCAATTGAGCCGGAAGTCCACCGCCCAGATCGGCAATCGCCCGCCAGGCCGTCCCGGTAACCCGGTCCACCGGACAGTCCAGATGTGCCAGTCGGCGGACGACGAATTCGATCGCTTCCTGGTCCGACAGCGGCTCCAGACGCACGCTGAGTGAAGTCCGTTTCTGCAGCGAAAACGTGAGCGGCAATTCAGTAGATGCGATGACGCTCATCTGACTGCCGGATGATTCCGCAATGGATGTCAGGAGATGCAGGACCGTGCTGATGTCTTCCTGAGCAAGGTCGGCGTCATCCAGCAACACGACCGTTTGATGATGACATTGGGCACGAGCCAGCAGTTCATCACGAACCAACATCATCAGCTCAGACGTGTCGGCGTCTCTACGACCGAAAATCGACAGGGCACCGCACAGGTGCCACAGGGTCGCTCGGCAGTCCAGTGATGCCACGTTTTGCCGCACGGCGCGACGACCGAGGCTGGCCAGTTCGGCGGCGGTCCGCCGCATGACTGTGGATTTTCCGGTGCCGTAGCTGCCTTCCAGCACTGAAAAGACTTCGCTGTTTTCGACGACATAAAGCAGGCGATTGACCGCTTCCGTCTGTCCTTCGGTATCGAAATACCACTCGTTTTCCTGTGTTCTCTGTCCAAACATCCTGCCGCTCCCGTGACGCCATTGTATTCACTACAATCCGTGATATCGGCAGAAATTGATTGGATCAGCCAGCGAATCGCGGGCGATTGCTGCTGACGATGCGAATCAGTAACGAGATCACCATGGCAGGGTTGGACTATCGGTCAGCTGGCGTTGACCTTGATGTGTACGAAAAGGCAATGAAACGGCTGCCTTCGTTGATGGAGGCCACGAAAACACCGGGCGTCATGGGGCTGCCGGGTGGCTTCGCCGGACTTTTTCATCTGGGAGCGATGCGCGACTGGAAAGACCCGGTCCTTGTGTCCGGCACAGACGGTGTCGGGACCAAGCTCCGCGTCGCCATTGACGTTGGAGTGTATTCAACTGTCGGAATCGACCTGGTTGCGATGTGTGTCAACGACTGCCTTTGTCTCGGGGCAACACCGCTGTTCTTTCTCGATTACATCGCGATGGATGCCGACAACCCTGAATTGCTGGAGCAGCTGGTGCAGGGGATCAGTCAGGGATGTATTCAGTCCGGAGCTGCCTTGCTGGGCGGTGAAACCGCCATCATGCCCGACATGTATGCGGTTGGCGATTTCGATCTCTCTGGATTCTGCGTGGGAGCTGCCGAACGAGCGGAACTCGTCAATGGTCGGCAACGAATTTTACCGGGAGACGTCGTGATTGGATTGCCGTCCTCGGGTTTCCATTCCAACGGGTACAGCCTCATTCGTAAAGCCGTTTTCGAGCGGGCCGGATTGCGTACGGAGGATCGGCTCGATCAGCTCGACGGACAAACGGTCGGCGAGGTACTGCTGACACCCACTCGGATCTACGCCGATCAGGTGTCTGCCGTCTTCGCCGCCGCCGGCAATCAGGACGTGCACGGAATCGCACACGTCACGGGCGGAGGGATCGCTGAGAATCTTGAACGCATCCTGCCGACAGGTGTCAGCGTCGCGCTTGATCGCGATACATGGAACGTACCGAAGGTGTTTGACTGGGTGCAGCAGCTGGGTGAGATCGCCGGCACCGAAATGGACCGTGTCTTTAACATGGGGCTGGGATTGATCCTCATTGTCCCGGAGTCACGTGCCGAACAGGTTCGAGCTGCAGCATCAACGGAGGACTATGGTGCAACGATCATCGGACACGTCGTAGCCAGCTCGCCCGAATCGCCGGGGACCGTACAGCTGAGCTGCTGATCCGGCCCACAAGCAGGACCATTGTCACAATGTATCTGGCACGAGTGCTTTTCACGTTCATTCGCAACGGGGTGATCCGTGAAACGATGTTCAAAGCGAATTTCCTGATTCAGATCATCACGCGCAGTTTTTGGTTTTTTGCGCAGATCGCCTTGTTCCGGATCATTTACGCACGCGTGCCGGACATCAATGGCTGGGATGAAGCTCATTACTTCGTGTTTATGGCGACCGGAATGCTCATCAACGGCATTGTGGAAACGTTCTTCATGCCCAATTGCGCCAATCTCAGCGAACAGATTCGAACCGGAAGGCTGGACTTCGCCCTGCTCAAACCGATTGATTCTCAGTTTCTCGTGTCACTGGAAAAAATCAATTTGGCGATGGTGAGTCAGATCCTGCTGGCGCTGGCTCTCCTGTTGGTGTCCCTGTGGGAGATCGGTCGTCCGGTTTCACTGTTGCAGATTGCCCTCTACCTCGCGTTTGTGGCAGCAGGCGTGGCGTTCTTCTATTCGCTGATGATTACTATGGCCTGCAGCAGTATTTTGCTGGGACGCAATCAGGGGCTGTACGATTTCTGGTTCTACATCACCGTATTCGCGCGCTACCCACAATCGATCTATGATGATTCCCGTGTGGAAGGTGGCGAAGTCCTGCAATTCGGATTCTCGTACCTGATGCCCATCCTGCTGGTCATCACGGTGCCGGCTCGAGTGATCCTGGATACCCTGGAAGAGCCGCTCTGGCCTCTGATCGCGTTCTCAGCAGCGGCAGTGGGCCTGCTCATCTCACGTGTCGTATTCCACTGGTCGCTCCGGTACTATCGCAGCGCCAGCAGTTAGCCCACATCTCTCACCGGGAGCGTCAAACGAAAGCCGTCGACCGTCGCTGGCAGTGTCGACAACGTTGCCAGCAGCGGTGTCGACAGCAAGTCAAAACAGGCCTGGCTGTTGAACCGCCCATGCACGCGAATGCACGCCAACGCGATTGATCACCGATCCGGTCAGAAAGATTCGTTGGCGTTGATTGTGGTCCATTTGCGGTTTCCCTGCCGCACCACGCGCGGCCACTCAGTCCGAGTGCATCGGATGACCACGGTCAGCCGTTTGGCAAACCGGCAGCATCCGGCGACGGTTCAGGACGCGGACTTTCATCAAACGCCCAGGCAGTGTTCTCCGTCACCGATCATGTGAGGGCCCCGGACCGGTGTGAGTCGCACGGACGGATCAGACGAAATCTTCGTCGTCATCGAAGTCGTCGAATTCTTCGTCAGCGTCGTCGCCAACCTGAAAATCGTCGTCGTCGTCAAAGTCGCCTAAATCATCGGCCACGTCCGCTTCTTCGAGCTCGGCGTCGGCCGCCGCTTCTTCCAGTTCCTCGGCATCGACTTCGCTGTCGGTCGGAGTCGCGGCTTCAGGAGATGCCTCGTCGGGAGAAACCGTCGCTGCCACGCCGCCTTCCGGAATCAGCAGGAAAACGACGACCGGCGAAGCCAGCGCACCGATCGATAAGAGCAGGGTGGCTCCAAACAAGCCCCACAGCATCCCGCTGCCGGCCGTACCACCAATAGATGCCAGATGGGAGACGGCGGCGACGAGGCCCAGGGCAGGGATCGCAGTCAGCAGACTGGTGAGAAGCATCTGTTTTTTCGTCATCCTGATTTCTCCGCCGGACGGCGAATGAAAGGAGAGGCGAGGCAAATGGCGCGGAATAGACTTCTTTTCGAAGCGACACCCCGCCGTTTTGTTATCGACATCGTAAGCCCGCTGGTTCAGCCCCTGCAACAACCACTCCGTGACTTTAGTGGTTTCGCCTTGATATCTGCAGCGATTAACGGGCCTCGGGCGCCACAGAGCCCGGCCTCGGTCCCGCAACGGTGGCATCAGGCGGCCGATCTGCCCGAATTCCGGGTCAGGATCCGGATAGAGTCCTCAGAACATCGATCGCCCCTTCCGGCGCTCGAACACTTCTGCCGGGAACTCGGCCTTCGCGGTCGTGTGCCGCCAGGACGTCCAGCTCTTCCCATGACTCCGATGTCGCCAGACGCCGTTTCGCCCGGCTCCCCAGCGTACCCTCGAAAATGCGATGGACCAGGGGCAGGTTCTCGATCAGCCACCGTGTTCTCGGAGTGATGAACCCACCTAATGCATTCAGACCCGCCTGGTGACTGTCCCTCGGGTCAATGCCCTTTCCAATATCGTGCATCAATGCGGCAGTGAGCAGCTCTTCGTCCCACGGGTGTGTCTGGTGGGACAGCTCGAAGACCTGAAGGCTGTGATACAGGACGTCGCCTTCCGGGTGGGTATCCACTGACTGAATCACTCGATCCAGAGGCATCAACAAAGCCAGATAGTGCTCGAATCGATCCTCCGGAAGGTCATCGTCGTCCGTCGTGTCGGGTCCGGGAACAGTGACCGGGAAGGCGCCCGCTGATCCCATCAGAAGTTGCAGCTGGACACGAATCTCCACATCTGTCGGCAGGCACTCCTTAGGCAGATAGCTGCGGGTGATCGATCGCGCGGCCCGCCACCGCGCGTCGCCGTAGTTGTTGACACGCCGTCCCTGCAACAAACGGGCGGCTTCGAAACTGATACGGTGGCGTAGCTGACTGGAGTCCATTGACTGAGCCCACTGCTGGCGGTTGCCGAGACTGACACGATCCGCAGGCAAACTGCCCGTGAGTCCATTCGCGATCAAACTCTGAAAACTCGAGGGCCCTGTGCGCCAACCCGTTAGGAAGTGGTATTTGCCATTCTTCGCAAAAGGCCGTCTGAGTGCAAGGACTGAAACGGTCTGATGTTGGATCTCGCGATGGTGCTGGCCTCCATAGTTTGCGACATCAACACGGCGACTGGCACCGACAGGATGCAAAGACAGCGTGGATTGATTGAATCGGACGATGCCCATCCCTGCAAACCATTTCGGAATGCAATGCTGTGCCGGGGTCATTGGTCTCGGGGAGTTACGCTGCCCGTGAACGTCCCTCGTGGCGGATCACGAAGTTGCCCCGTTCGTCGATTTCCTCAAAATGAACGGACAGTCGTTTCGATACTCCTGACTCTTCCATCGTGACACCGTACAGGACATCGGTGACAGCCATCGTTGGTTTTCGGTGCGTGATCATGATGAACTGTGTTTCGTCGCGAAAGTCCTTCAACACACTCACGAATCGGCTGATATTGGCGTCATCCAAAGCAGCATCGACTTCGTCCAGCAAACAAAATGGGCTCGGGCGACTGCGAAAAATAGACAACAACAGGGCCACCGCTGTCAGAGTCTTTTCACCACCGCTCAGCAGAGTGATACTGCGCAGTTCCTTACCCGGTGGTCGAGCCACCACGTCAATCGCACAGTCCAGTACGTTCTCCGGATCTTCGAGGATCAAATCCGCTTCACCCCCGCCGAACAGGCGTCGGAAGAGCTCTCGAAAATGGACTTGAATACACTCAAACGATTCCAGAAACATCCGTCGACATTCGACGTTGATGCGACGCACCATGTCTCGCAGCGTGTCCCGGGCCGCTTCCAGGTCCTTCAGCTGAGAGTGCAGTCGCTCGAAACGCTGCTCGAGTTCTGTGAGATTATCGAGACTCTCCGTGCTCACGTTGCCGATCTTTCTAAGCTGCCGACGCAGGCGATCAACACGCTGTTCGATAGCTTCCCGCAGTTCTGCATACTGAGTGGAGTCATTCAGAATCGCGGCGACTTCAGGAGATTCGACGTTGAATTCAGGGAGGGACGCCGGTGTTTCGTTGGCCTCGGAGTCGGCTGTTTCCCTGTCCTCATGCGGATGCAGTCGATTGAGCCAAAGCGGCAATGCCGAACGGCCCTGCTGAACGGCTTCTTCAATCGTGATTTGGAACTCATCCTGGATGCGTTCGG
>JBDOMX010000066.1:0-10513 GCA_039831615.1 Planctomycetaceae bacterium | reverse complement strand
CATCCGGCTGTCTTTCGCATGGACCTCGGTGGTACCGGTTTTTGGATTGAACCTCATGATCCGCGCCGGCCGAGCGTCAAAAGGCTGCGCAAAGTCACTGAAATACATCAGGCCATCCGGCCCGGCCGCGACGCCTTCGGTGAAGCCGCCTTCTTCCCACAGGGCTTCGAGCGTCGCGTTATCCGGCACAATACCCGACGGATTCGAATCCTGGCCGGTTGAGTATCCGGCTGAAACCAGCAAGCCAAGACCAAGAAACCTGACCAGATTCCTGCGCATTCGATCTCTCCTCTGTTTTCTGTGCCTTCAGTCGGAATCGAATCGAGGGACCGCAGAGAGCAGGCAGCCACGGAGTCTCTGCCGGTGCGGACTGTGGGAACTACAGTGTATCACGCTGACTCGTGGCCGCGGCGCCGTGCCAGAGCCCATGATCCATTGCCCCCGCGAGCCAAAACCCGCCACGGGGTTTCGAAAATTGCTCTAAAGATCCGCTCTGCGCTGTAAATCGGAATCGTCGACTTTCCTGATCACCAGCGACACGTTATGCCCGCCAAACCCAAAACTATTGTTAATGGCATATTGAACATCCGCCTCGATTGCTTCATTGGGAATGTAGTTCAGATTGCAATCCGGATCCCGTGTGTTGTAGTTGATCGTTGGCGGCAGGATCCCTGAAGTTAATGCCAGAGCAGACACGGTCATCTCAACAGCACAGGCAGCACCAATCATGTGCCCGGTCATGCTCTTGGTCGAACTGATCCGCAGTCTGTCGGCATCGTTGCCAAAGACATTGTTCAGAGCCACCGTTTCCATGGCATCATTGTATTTGGTGCTCGTTCCATGGGCATTGACATAAGTTGACCCGGCGATTTCGCCGGGGTTGAGCCCCGCGGCTTCCAGGGCCGTTTCAATCGCTCGGGTGGCTTTTTTTCCCTGCGGATCCGGCTGCACCAGATGAAACGCGTCGCTGGTGGCCGTTCCGCTGAGAACTTCCGCCCATGCCCGTCCGCCTCGTGCTCTGAGGTGTTCTTCTGTCTCGAAAATCAGAATGGATGCACCCTCAGCCATCACAAAACCGGCGCGACTGGCATCAAACGGTCTCATCGATGTTTTGGGACTGTCATTACTGTCACGGCACATCGCCTTCATACGAACAAACGATGCAATTCCGAGACGCGTCAATGACGCTTCCGTGCCACCTGTGATGACGAAATCGGCGTTACCCTGTCTCAGGGATTCCAGCGAATCAATCATCGCGTGGCCGGATGACGAACATGCACTGCTGCAGGTGTGGCAGGACCCGGTCACTCCAAATGCCAGACTCACGCAGGCTGGTGGAGCGTTTGGCATCAGCATCGGGATCGTAAATGGGCTGACTCGCGAAGGCCCGCGCGACAGCATCCTCTCATGCTGAAACTCGTACGTCTCAAGCCCGGCCAGTCCGGCGCCAAGAATCACGGAGGCCCTCTCACCAATGTCCGACGTTGGCAGTCCGGCGTCTTCGAGTGCTTCGTGGGCTGCAAAAACAGAGAACTGCGACGCCCGATCCATTCTTTTGGCGTTAACATAATCGTTCACATTGACCCGCGTCAGATCGAGGTCGCGAACTTCGCCACCGATGGTGACGTCAAGATCGGTGGTGTCGTGCAGTTCCAGGGTGTCCAGGCCGCACGATCCGTTGATCAACTGTTTCCAGTTCAGCTTTCGATCGTTGCCTAAACACGTCGTCATTCCAATGCCGGAAACAAATACCCTCTGCATCCTCAATCTCCCGTCCGCAGAAACGGCCAGGGTCTCCATCGCTCATCATTCATCCATTGAGTCGAGTGGGGGGCCATGGCCGCACGCGAACTATTCTGTTCGGTGTTGGGGCCGCTGGCGAGGGGGTGACGTATCGAATTTCCCGCAATCAGCGACGCTTTTGGGCTGTACTAAATCATACACTGACAGCGCTGCAATGGCACTCGGCCTCAAATCACCTGTATTCGCGGTATTTTTCCTCACAGGAATTCAGGATCGAGGACAGATCGATTCACGCGAGGGCGCGCCAGTCCCCGCGCCGGCGACCCTTCGGGCCTGAGTTTTGAGAAACACCCGAAATCCACGCTGAAATTCGCGTATTCAGTGTTGCAAAATCGACTCAACACGCCGGCAGAAACGGATCTCGGGTGTCGAGTTGAACTGATCAGGAATGGCAGGTGGCCGCTGCAATGTGGGCGCAGAAACTTCGGCGGCGACGCATGAACGGCGCGGACGCAGCAAACGCCGAAAGACTTTGGCGAATCAAGCTCACACCCACCGAGGACGAGCTGATTTGGCCAGACTCCGGAGATCGTCGTTGACCAGTCGGTCCGACGATTGTCTGCGAGCACGATGGTGTTTGCGTCAGCTTGTGAATACAACTTTTCCAAAGCTGTTTCTGGACTGCAGGTACTCGTGCGCCTGGGCCGCTTCGGCAAACGAGTACGATCGATCGACAACGGGGTCAAGAATTCCCTGTGAAACCAAATCGATGATCTGATCGAGAAGCTCACGACGTCGCCGCGGATTGTCCTTAAGGCATCCGAGCGTCATTCCCAGAACCGAACGGCTGTTCTGCAGAAGATTGAGCGAGCTGAAGCGTGGTGTTGACAGCCACTCACGCAGCACATGCGTCAGCTTTCTGTCTTCGCCACGGACCATTCCCGAAACCCCGAACACACACAGTCTGCCCAGCGGCGCCAGGCAACGATAACTCCTGCTGAAGGACTTGCCGCCCACAGCATCCAGTGCGACGTCGACGCCTCGGCCATCTGTAAGCCGCAGCACTTCGTGTTCAAAATCCGCTGTCCGCGAGTCGATACAATGCTCGACCCCCAGTTCCAGAAGCCTGGAGTGTTTTGCGGGGCTGGCCGTGCCGACAACGCGCGCACCCTTCCAGCGACACAGCTGGACGGCAGCCTGGCCAACTCCCCCGGCGGCCGAATGGATCAGCACGACTTCGCCCGGTTCAACGTTCGCCAGCTTGATGAGCAACAGCCACGCGGTCAGATAATTAACGGGAATCGCGGCCGCTTTATCGAATGTCAGTTCGTCCGGGATCCGCACCGCTGCATTCGCCGGAATGATCACCGTGTCGCTGTAGCCGCCAAAGCTCGGAAGCAGAGCGAGCACGCGAATACCTTCGGTGATGTCCACCACATCGTCACCGACAGCGTCCACGACGCCCGCAACCTCGTAGCCGATGACAGCCGGGAGGTTGGGTGCGTCCGGGTACAAGCCAATTCGAATGAGAACATCTGCAAAATTGATGCCGGCAGCATGCACCCGCACGCGAACTTCGCCCGGACCCGGAACCGGGTCGTCAGCTTCCTGAAGTGTCAGGACACTCGGTGCCCCGTGCCTCGTCATCCAGACTTGTTGCATCCGTACAGCCTCCGCCTGATTAGAGTTGGTGTTGCGTTCCTGCCGCCGGACACAACAGCCTGTCGGGGATCGACGGAGCGGACTTCCTGCAGAAACACCGTTCCGTCGGAACCGATCTGTGGCTTCCCGCTTAGGCAAACAGTCCGTCGATGACCTGACCTGTTGAAATCGGTTTCGGACGAGTGAGACGAGGGTAGTCCGTCTTGTGAGGATTCATTCCCAGGGCATGATAGATGGAGGCTACAACGTCCTCCGGAATCCACGCACGTGTGATCGGTCGAGAACCGATGCGGTCTGGTGCTCCAATCACCGCACCCCGATTCATCCCCGCTCCTGCAAACAACACGCTGCCAGCCGCGGGATAATGGTCGCGCCCCCGGTCCCGGTTGATTCGTGGCGTCCGACCAAACTCTCCCATGGCCACGACCAACGTTGTCTCCAACAGCCCCCGATTGTCCAGACCGTTCTCGCAGCGCTTCGGGCTCGTCTTCCAGATTCATGGCCTGCCGCATGGCATCTGTGGTCAGCAGTGCTGTTGCCTCCGCTGAAAATCTGTCCACCGACTCAAATCCGGAGCCCGTCGCGCTGACGAATCGTTCAAGATTGTCCATCCGTCTGGCCAGCAGCGGCCGCTTCTCGCAGACCTGAATCCCTGGAACACTGGTGCTGATCGGATTCCAGATGCCTCGCGCTTCCAGCGGAGCATGGGGCTTGGGATCAAATGTCTCGAATTGACTCGGTCCCCCTGCAAGGAACAGGAAGATGCAGGAGACGTCTTTTGTTTGACCGACGCTGGCCGCCTGGAGAAATCGATCCAGCCCCATTCCAAACAGGCCAAAGCCAAACAGGCCAAAGCCAATCTGAACCGCCTGGCGACGGCTGCAACGGAACGAAGCGGATTGAGGCAGTTGTTTCATGGATCTCGTCTCATTCGAGCGACTCATCCCGCCTGAGATGCACACCGATCGGCTCATTGATGATATCAGAGCCCCCTCGTAGATTCCAAGTTGATCGCGCCGGATCTGCTCGGCAGTCACCGCAGACCCACTTTGGTGTTCGAATCGGTCATCACATCGAAAGTTTTCCGGCCACGGATCTGTCGAACGATCACCGGGCTGAATTCAAATGACACCTGCCTTCTGACAACTGTTGCTCCCGGCGTTTTCGTTATCTTGACGGCACGAATCGAGCGCGCGACTCGCTCGCATTCTGTGTGCGTCGACGCGAACCTGAGACGCCTCACACAACGGGCCGCGCTCGGATTCACCGGTACGATTCTTGACAATCCAGGGTTCTCGAAGAATGATGCCGTCTCCAAAGCTTTCGGGCAACTGTTCACCGAAGCCATTCGTCAGCCAACAGACAGGTCGCGACATCGATGGCAATGTACTCGAATGGGAACGGGCGCGGATTAATGCCGCGTGCCCCGCCTGCAGACATCGAAGCCTGCATTCTGCTTGCGCAGCAGGGGGATCAGGCCGGAGCGACAACCAGTGGCCTGAGACGCCGAGACCAATACCAACTGTGGAGTAAGTGGATGACGAGTTTCTGTTTCAGTCGGCTCCTGACAATCCAATTGCTGCTCCTGGTGCTGTTCGGAGTGGTCGGGTGCGGACAGGATCCCGTTGTCGCTCTCAATAATATGGGAGCGACGATCGACCAGGACGACGCTGGACGTGTGATCGGGGTTATGCTCGCCGGCCCCCAGATCACTGACGACGGTCTGGTGCATCTGGATGGACTGACGAATCTGGTGAACCTTCACCTCAGGGATACCGCAGTCACCGACGCCGGACTGTTCCATCTGCAGGGTCTGACGGATCTGACCAACCTCGTCCTCAGCGGCCCCCAAATTACCGACGCCGGGCTGATGCCACTGAAGGAACTGACGAGTCTCACGTGGCTCGAACTTCCCGACACCGCAGTTACCGACGCCGGGCTGCTGCAGCTGGAAGGACTGACGAGGCTTCGTTCGCTCAACCTCAGCAACACCGGCGTCACCGATGCCGGCCTTGAGCATTTGCAGGGACTGACGAATCTTCAGAAGCTGGAACTCAGCAAGACCGCAGTCACCGACGACGGGCTGTTGCATCTCAATGGGCAGACAAGTCTTACGATGTTGAACCTCAGGGACACCGCAGCGACCGACAAGGGGCTGGTCCATCTGCGGGGACTGACAAATCTTCGGTCGCTCAATCTCAGCAACCCGGCGGTCACCGACCCCGGACTGGTGCATTTGAACGCGCTGACGAATCTTTCGATGCTGAATCTCAGGAACAGCAAAGTCACCGACGCCGGGCTGGCTCATCTGCAGGGTCTGACAAGTCTTACGATGCTGAACCTCAGCGACACTGCGATCACCGACGCCGGGGTGGCGCACTTGCAGGGATTGACGGAGCTTAAGCAGCTTGACGTCCGCACAACCGCAGTCACCGGGGACGCCATTAAGCGTTTGAAGAAGGCACTGCCACGGTGCAACGTCTATATCGGTCAATTAACATTTGGCGCCTGAATGTGGCAGCAGGATGGATCCCCTGCGTTCACGTCAAACGGATCGGCCAAAAGATGGACAATAGTCGGTGCGACCCCGACATGCTCAGCCAAACACTGCTGAATTCTCATCACCACTCTGCTCGTCAGCGGTGGAGAAATCAGAAGCGGTACCCGGCACGGTCATCACCGGACACGGGGACTCCCGCACCACATGCGTGGCGACGCTGCCCAGCAGCACATGCTCCAGTCCGCTCCGACCGTGAGTGCCCATCACAATCAGGTCGACCGATTCTTCATCCGCATAGTTGATGATTTCCGCATAGGGAGTGCCATCTCGAATCTGCCGCACGATCGTCAGGCCACCTTGCCGCTGTGCTCCGGGAAGCGTCAACAGACGGTCACTGGCGATGGCCGCCTGTTGCGCCAGAAACTCACCCGTTCCATAGGTAGGCATTCCCACTTCGGGAAACACGCAGGAAAAGGCATCGCTGACGTACAGCAGATGAACCTCAGCCTCGAATTGTTCGGCCAGACTGCAGGCGCTGTCCAGTGCGCGTTCACTGAACGCACTGAAGTCGACGGGAACAAGGATTTTCCTGAGCTGGATCACGGTGGCTCCTTCGCCTGCCTGTTTCATTGACACCCTGCCGCAACGACGAGTCCGTTGCCGCATCGAGCGAATTTCGTGCCGGGACGCCGACAGACTTCCGGATCCATGGGGAACCGCTGATCAGTCGGACTCAGAATCTCGACAATCGTGCCATCGGCGGCAGAAGGATGCAACGCCTTCGGCAAAATGTGACCGACACCGTCCCGAACGTCACACTGTGCGGATGAGCACGACTCGGACTGCAACGCACGCCTTCCAATCACGACTCATGATCGGCGGTCAACATGATCCGGCTGGCGGGACATGCCCGCTGAAGAATTCGACGTTGCTGTCGTGGGTCACGATGTCGAATCCGTTCCGGACAGAGACGACATGAACAAGTCCGACTCAACACATTGCCGGACCAGGGTCGTGTTGCCCTGCATCAACTTCGCCTGGGGTCGTGCCTGGCTCATTCAGCTGTGTCAACGATCTGCTGAATCCCGGAGATCGGCCAGCAGGCGAGCTCCCAGAAAGATGGCGAGGGAAGAGCCAAGCACCCCCGGTATGGAGAAGCCGTACAGATGCGGAGGCACGCTCCGGCTCCAAAGGAGCGAAGAACCGACGAACAAAGCGGCGACAATGATCCCGCGGACAAGTCGATTCACGATGCCGTCGAGTCGTCGATGGTCCAGATGCACGTCGAAACGTCCCTGTTTCACGTTCTGCAGAATGTCGGCGACATCACCTGGTATGATATCGATCAGATGACTCCATTGGCGATACGCGGCCAGCATCCGACGACGCAACCGGGCCGGCGATAGTCGTCGCCTGACGATCCTCGCGCGATACGGTCGAAGCAGGTCAACAAGCTGAAACGACGGCGAAAGACTTTCCGCTGTTCCTTCAAGAACCGCCAGCATGCGAATCAGCATCGACAGTCGCGCCGGAAGCCGAATGTTCTGTCGACGAATGATTGCAGTGGCATCATTTAATGCTGTGCCGAGATCGAAGTCGCTAAACTCGAGTGTTGAATAGTGGTCGAAGAATTCAACGATGTCATGAGTAAGTAACCGCCGATCGAATGCTTCCGGCAGTTCGCCGAGCGAAATGATCCCCTCCACCACGCCTTCCGAGTCACCATCGACGGCAGCCAGCAGGAGGTCTTCGAACTGATCACGAAATAGCTCATCAATTCGACCAACCATGCCGCAGTCAAGGATACCGATCACGCCATCGGTCAGCAGCAGCAGGTTGCCAGGGTGCGGATCTGCGTGGAACAATCCGTCTCGAAATACCATTTCCAGAAAGACTCCGGCTCCCTGCTCGGCCAGGACCTGCAGGTCAATGGTGTCGCCCGCCTCTGCCTCGATACGCGACAACTCGATTCCCTGCAGAAATTCCATCGTCAGCACCCGCCGCGTACTGAACTCCGGAAACATCCCGGGAAAGCGAACCCTGGGATCATCGTGAAAATGACGAGCAAAGATCTGCGCGTTCCGCAACTCCTGTCCGAAATCCAGTTCCTTCAGTAAGGATCTTCGGATTTCATCCACTGTTGTTACCGGCCGGTACAGGGCTGCTTCCGTGGAATGCGTTTCGACCAACGTCGCCAATTCGTGAGCAATCTCAAGGTCACTCCGAAGTTTCTCTTCAATGCCTGGATGCTGAACTTTCACGGCCACCTGTTGACCGTCATGAAGACGAGCGCGATGTACCTGTCCGATGGACGCAGACGCGATGGGTGTTTCCTCAAACGACGCAAACACCTCCTCGATCGGTTTCCGAAGTTCCTTTTCGATCAGAGCGCGGACTGCGGCAAAATCGTCAGGAGGGACGCTGGACTGGAGTGCTGAAAGCTGGTCGGCAAGCTCCGGCCCCACAATATCCGGTCGGGTACTGAGAATCTGGCCGATCTTGATGAACGTGGTCCCCAATTCGGCCAGCGCTTCGCGAACTCGCTCAGGCCAGGTCAGTCGAGCGATCGCGTCTCCCTGAGACGTTCGAAAGTGCTTCTGCAGCCAGTCCAGAGGGATGCGATGCAACCAGGTTGCCAGACCATATTTCGCCAGCACAGAGATGACCTGCTGCAGTCGTCCTGCGTTGCGAACAGCCTGGGGTATGGAGGTGAGAGACGGCATCGGACGAATTCTGCGTTAAAGCACGTAGACTGACAACCTGGCACGGGTCTCTCAATTCCGGTTTCTTTATTGTATTGACGTCTCCAGGTTATTCAGACCGTCGTACTCAGCGCATTCCTGTTCCCGGCCGGGGATCATCCGTCTCCCACGAAGTTTCCGGTATTGAGCCGGACCGAAAGTCGCAAGTGTTGCCGGAACGGCGCTAACCGATCGAATAGCAAACCACAGAGTGCGCGCATGGATCGCAACAACATTGCGACCGAAGTTCCGGCACTGCACGGGTTCGCGGGGTCCGGCCTGGATTTGGAGTGAATAATCCAGGCTGGCGGTGGCATGGTTTGTGCAGCCGATGACCAGCAGGATCGAAGTCCTCAGACGTCATTCAGAGTTGGCAGGAACACGCGGCGGCTCCGTGCGTCGATGCACATGCGTGCGGCCACGAACATGTTCGCCTGAATGAGCTTCGTGCGGAATCTGTTTGTTATGTGCGACGAGTCAGGACAGTCATGAAATTCTTTGAATCCTGCCGGCGTCGTTGCACTCCACGCCAGGTCACGGCATCTGTTGCCACAATGGTGGGTATTTTGTTGCTGTTACCGGTAAGCGGGAAAACGGACGACGAAGCAATCACGTCCCATCAAAGCGCTGTCAACGTCGTCACGATTGAAATATTCATCCGAGGTGACTCCGAACGTTGCGAACGTGCTGTCCGATTCCTGACCAGCCTGACGGAGCAAAATGACGGACTGCGGCTCGTCGTGCACGATGTCCTGGAGGACGAAGCGCAGCTGCGACGACTCTGGAAGCTGGCGCGGGCGAGCGGATATGCAAAGGCCGTTGTTCCAGCCGTCTATTCCTGCCAGCAACTGCATTGTGGTTTTGACGACCCGCAAACGACGGAACCGAAGATCGTCGAACTTCTGACAATGCATGTCTACACGCGTTCAACCTGTCCTCGCTGCCAGCGAGCCAAAAAGTTCCTGAGCGGGTTAAAAAGACGCTGGCCGGGGATCCATATCACCATTCATGAAATCACCGGTGATACGGCTGCGCGGAGTCAATGGGGCGATCTGTCACGCCAGTATGGGGTCGTCCCGGGACTGCCCTCCATCCATTTTGCCGGCCGCTTCATCGTGGGTTACCGGGGCGACGCTGAAACCGGTACGGAAATTGAAACACTTGTGAGAAACTCGGCGGGCCCATCTGACGTACCAAAGCCAGTACCGAAGCCGGTCCGGCAGTCACGCCGGCAGTCGGGAATTCGCGCACTTCAATCGATTTCCCTGTCCTATGCTGCCGCGTTGTTGTGGCAAGCCTCTTTCCCGGCATCGACAGCCGATTCGATTCCGCTGCCGGACGAATCGGAAGACCTTCCAATGCCGGACGGGAATGACATTGGCGAACCAGCGTCAGCCGAACAGCAGGACGAGGTTGATGACGCCATCAACGTTCCGGTCTTTGGTGAGCTGCGGATTAGTGAAATCGGGCTGCCCGCATTTACGTTTGCGGTCGGACTGGTGGATGGATTCAATCCCTGCGCGATGTGGGTTCTGGTCTTCTTGCTGTCGGTTCTGGTGAATGTGAAGGACCGGCGGCGGATGATTCTGATCGCCGGGACCTTTGTCGTCGTCAGTGGTCTGGCGTACTTCACATTTATGGTGGCCTGGTTGAACCTGTTTATGCTCGTTGGTATCGCACGTCCGGTTCAGATCTGTCTGGGTTGTCTGGCGGTCCTGATTGGCATCGTCAACGTGAAAGTTTTTTTGCCTCCTCAGAAGAAACAGTGGGTAAAGTTTGGCATGGGTAGGTCTGCAAGGTTGTGGTAGAGGGCTGTTTCGTATGCATTCTGCGTGCGGAAGCCGTAGGATTTTCTGGTGATCAGTTT
>JBDOMX010001094.1:0-2419 GCA_039831615.1 Planctomycetaceae bacterium | reverse complement strand
CGATGTCTGGCGGACAGGTTCGCGACTCACCAAGTCTGCGAAATTCTGAAGCGCCCGACGGGTCCCAATTGTGGGTCTTGTGTTCGCTCATCAAAGGCACGATGATCGTTGTCTTGGACAAAAGGTGGGACATCCGGGGCTCTCGATCGGCGATGATGCCCCTGAGTGAGAACAAATCAACGTTATTCCATACGGGGACACGTCGTGGCCAGTAGGCAGGCGGGGCGGGTGTTTGCGATTGTGCCGGCGGCCGGTTTGAGGCGGAGAATGGGCCAGCCCAAACTGTTGATGGACCTCGCTGGAGCTTCGGTGATTGAACGCCTCCTCAGTGCTTTGGCCATACCTTCCATAACGGACCGTGTTGTCGTTCTGCGTCCCGACGATTCGCGGTTGGCTGCGGCGGTCACGTCAGCCGGTGGCTCGGTGTTCCGGCCAGATGTTGCGCCCCCGGACATGAAGGCCAGCGTGGTCTGTGCGCTCGATTACGTGCAGCGCGTGCACCAGCCGACCTCCGACGACGCTTGGCTATTGACCCCCGCCGACCATCCGCTGCTGGAACGGTCGGTCGTCGAGGCCGTTGTCGAGGCGTGGCGGGTACGCATGCCTGACGCCCTGATTCCGGAGTATCGGCGACAGAAGGGCCACCCCGTGGTGTTCAAATGGTCAGTATCAAGATTGTTGCCGACAATTCCGAGCGATCACGGGCTGAATTGGTTGATGCGCGCGGGCCGTATGGATGTGCAGTGTTTGGCCGTGGAGACGCCCTCGATTCTGCAGGATCTCGACACACCCGAAGACTACCGACGTCTGCAGGACCAGACCGGCATCGATCGTCGCCTGGACTAGGTCAACCGCCCCATCGCGGTGGACCACAAATGTTAGAATCTATCGATTTTAGTGATTCTAACGGAAGCAGCCGGCCGATACTCTCAGCGACGTCGGTGTTGTTTAATCTGCCTTGCTTGACGAAGGATCCGGCGCCCACCTCAAGAATCGACTTGACACTAAGTCCAAATACGTATTAAAGTTGAGACACATTGACGCAGATTGAGAGACCAGCCAAAATGCCGCAGGGCACCTCTCGTGGGAGACTCGAGTTGTGACCAAGAAAGAGATAGTTAAGGCGATTTCCGAAGAAATTGGTCTCACACAGTTGAAGACCAAGGAGATCGTACAAAAGACATTTGATGCGATTGTCGAGACGCTCGTCGCCGACAAACGCATTGAACTTCGAAACTTTGGAGTGTTCGAAGTCAAGAAACGTGCGGCGCGAAAGGCACGCAATCCCCGTACGGGTGAACGCGTCGATGTCGCCGAAAAATACGTTGTGACGTTTAAGCCCGGCAAGGAAATGGAGGAGCGGGTGCGGCAACTGGAACAAGAGGCCGCGCAGCGCCAGGCTGCGGCTCTTGAGACTCCCGCAACGCCCACGGCACTTGAACTGTCGTCAACCGGCGGTCTTTCTGCCGGTGAATCTTCCGTGTCCGATTCCGGGTCCATGAGCCCCTCATTGAACCCACCGACCTTTCCCCCTCAGCAATAAGCACTGCACACTTCCATCGGATTCGGCCAGTCCCGCAACTCGGTCGTCAGTTTCTCCCACGGCGTTCGTCGGCGTGCGTTCACAGTCTGTTGATCCACGCGTCGTTGACTTAAAAACAGTTTATTTGCTGAACTGGATGTTCAGCAGGGGTCTCGCGATCGCAGTTGCTTTTGTACGCGGGTCTCGCCTAGTCATGGAGATGTGACACATGCGGAAACTCATGCTGGTCGGATTGTTGTTGGCGGCCACAACTGTCCAGGTTGGTTGTATCGTTCCCATCTATTCATCGTCGCGCGATGATCGTGCGCGTCAGTTGATATTTGTGTCTGAAGGATTGCGACACATTCCAAGGATTTGGGAACGCATCTGGGGGCTGGATATGCCCGACGTCGCCACGCCGTATCGCACGCATGGCGGAGTCATTTGAACTCGGCGCAGGCCGGGTTGGGTGCATTCGGCACAGCGTTGCTCGACGGTTGATCCGAAGTTAGGATGAGTCGCTTGAGCCGCTGCGGCTGTTCGCGCGGTGTCGTCCCGGTGTTGTCGTACCGCGAGCTGTTGTGAATCGGTTAGCCGTCGCGCTGAATCGCCTGCGCCTTAAGAATCCCATCCTCGTGGCATCGGGGACGTTTGGGTACGCGCGAGAGATGTCAGCCTACGTTCGATACGATCGACTGGGCGGCATCGTTCCCAAGACGATCACACCGTTGCCACGGTTGGGCAATCCCCCTCCGCGTACCGTGGAAACGGCGTCGGGAATGCTCAATTCGATCGGGTTAGACAACGATGGGCTGGAACAGTTCATCGATAAGCATCTGCATCATTTGTTGAATCTAGAGACTGCGATCATTGCGAACATCGCCGGTCGCAACACCG
>JBDOMX010000149.1:0-2427 GCA_039831615.1 Planctomycetaceae bacterium | reverse complement strand
GTGAGGTCACCAATCAGGAACCTTCTCGCGAGCTGATGCCCGAACGGGCCGTGTCAGAAGGGGCCGCCATTCATGCGGCCATTCTGCAGGCACGGAGCGGCGATACAGGGCAGATTCCTGAAGCAGTCCTCACGCGACTCAAGCATGTCCGCACCAGCGACGTCAATTCGCACTCGCTGGGAATCAAGATCTCGGATCCCTCCGATGCGTCACGTCAAATCAATCACATCATGATTCCACGCAACACTCCGGTTCCGCACGAAGTCAGCCAGCGATTTGGCACAAATTCAGATGGGCAACAAAGAATCCACGTCGAGATTCTTGAGGGGGATGCGGTTGATCCGTCCGCCTGTCAATTGATCGGTGATTTTCGAGTCTTCAACCTGCCGGCCGATCTCCCCAAAGGGTCTCCAATCGCGATTACCTATGCGTACGACTCAGCCGGACGGATTAGCGCTCGCGCCAGAGATCTCACCGGCAACAACGAAGCAAATACTGAGATTGTACGCGACGGAGGTCTGGATGAAGGGGCAGTGGAGACTGCTGTGAACCTGCTGGACCAGGACTACATCATCGAATAGTCGTCACACCGGCGACCCGGCCGAGACCGGGTCATCACTGGGAAACACTCGCCGTCACTGCCGGCCGTCTTTCGCGCGCTCATGACGGCGTTCGAGGGCGGTGCGGTACACTTCAACATAATGCTGGGCGCTTCCGGTCCAGGACCAGTCAACTGACATGCCGGTGCGGACGATTTGTCTCCAAACGTCCGGCTGGCGGTAGGTTGATACCGCACGTTCGATCGTTTCCGCCAGCCGGGTGCTGGAGTATTCATCGAATGCAAACCCGGTCGCCGATCCGGCTGCCAGCGTTTCTCTGCTGACGTCGGTGACCGAATCGGCCAGTCCGCCGACTCGTCGAACGATTGGAATCGTGCCATAGCGCAAACTGTACATTTGATTCAGACCGCATGGCTCAAAACGGCTCGGCATCAGGAAGACGTCGCCCCCCGCTTCGATTTGGTGAGCCAGACTGTCGTCGAATCCAATCATGACCGCCACACGAGACGGATATTGGTCAACCAGTCGACGGAGTTCATTTTCGATGGCCGTGTCGCCAGTGCCCAGAATGACGAGTTGCAGATCCTGTGACAAAATCCGCTCAGAGGCCTCGAGAAGCAGATCAAATCCCTTCTGATCTGACAGCCGGGACACCATGCCCAACAGTGGGACATCATGCCGCAACGTGAGGCCCATCCGTTCCTGCAATCTGACCTTGCATTCGGATTTGCCAGGCTGCGGGTCGTCGGCAGTGAAGTGAGAACTCAAGTGGTGATCCGTTTCGGGATCCCAGATTGACTGATCAATCCCGTTGAGTATTCCAGTGACATCCGAGGTGCGATGTCTCAACAATCCGTCGAGACCGCAGCCGCCTTCCGGTGTGCAGATTTCGGTCGCATAATTAGGGCTGACGGTGGTCACCTGATCCGCCATGGCAATTCCTGCCTTGAGAAGATTCAGACGGCCCTGGTGAGCCAGGTGGTGTATCGAGAAATATTGCCACTCCATCCCGGTCAGCGGCATATCAAAGTGCCAGAACTCTCCCTGAAAAGCCATGTTGTGAATCGTGAGGATCGATGCAGCGTTCTCGAAGCCTGGCCGCCCGGCGAACTGAGAATTCAGCAACGCGGGGATCAATGCCGTCTGCCAGTCGTTGCAGTGAAGGATGTCCGGCCGCAACACCATCTGACTGCTGATTTCCATCACAGCCCGGCTGAAAAAACAGAATCGTTCGCAGTTGTCGGCGTATCCCCGACCTTCTTCCATATACAGCTGGGGGCGATCAAAATAGCCATCGTGCGCCACCAGCAGGACTTTGACTCCCGATTCCGGCAATGGAGACCAGCGCACGGAACCAGCCGCGCGGTCGCCGTTCATGTTGACGGAAAAGCGAATTCCGGTGTCGGTGACGTCCGGCACCATACTGCCCCGGTCCGCCCGGACGGTCACATAGTCCGGCAGGATCATCGTGACGTCATGTCCGTCTGCGTCGAGAGCTCGTGCCAACGCCGTCGCCACATCGGCCAGTCCACCGGTCTTGAACCAGGGCACCGCTTCCGACGCGACCAGTACCACTCGCAGGCGATTGGAGAGAATCATCGTAATTTCCGGGATAATCCTTCGTAGTTCCTGAGCCATGCCGGCCAAGCAATCAATATCGACGCGCAGCTAACGATACTCGCTGACCAGACGATCGGCTGCATTGTCGACGGAAAACAAGTGGATTCAGATCACTTCCAACCGGTTGACGTCGGATTTGGCGCTCCAGACGATCTTTGCGGCACCCTCCGATTCAGTGCGACTCATTTTTTAGCCTCCTCAGAAGAAACAGTGGGTAAAGTTTGGCATGGGTAGGTCTGCAAGGTTG
>JBDOMX010000641.1:1025-10568 GCA_039831615.1 Planctomycetaceae bacterium | reverse complement strand
CAGAGACGAACCGAACGAAGGCTGCGGGCGTCCAAAAAAGACGCCTCGCCTGGCGGATGACGCGAAGCCGTCTGAAGTTCGCAACCTGGTGAAGCACTCATCGAAGTTCTATCTGCAGTCGTGGCAGAAGTATCGTATCAAGGATACTCATAAGGGTCCGGAAGTCTGGAACATCAGGCACCTGACGGTCTGGCGTCAGACCAGCGAACACCTGCCGAGCAAACGTCACACGCTGATCGTTGCTCGCAGCGTGCGAACCGGTGAGACGAAATTCTTTCTCGCCAACGGGGTGGTGGGAGAAAACGGAGTGACCCTCCGCGGATTGCTGCGCGTGGCCTTTGGACGCTGGGTGATTGAATCGGAATTCCGTATCAGCAAAGAAGAACTTGGTATGGATCACTTCGAAGTTCGTGGCTGGCGGTGCATTCACCGGCACTACTTCGTGACCGGCCTGAGTTTCCTTTTATGCAGTCGCATTCGGCTGGCTTTGAACAAAGATGACACACGACAACTGACGGTCGAGCAGGTCCGACGCAGTCTCAACACCTGGCTGCAGCACCACGACCTGCCGTCAGACCTTCGGGACGAAAAGTTTCAACAGGAACTGGACGAACAGCGGTACCACCAGCAACGCAACGCTCAGGCCAGAAAACCACACACAAAAACGCGAGTGAAGTTCTACCACGACCTCGGAATAGATGTCGACAAAATCAAGTCGTGCATCACTTGATCTCAAGTCCATCAACACCAATGATTCTTCAGTCCAAAAAGAAATACTGACGCTGTCCAACTAGTGTCTGGCCGGAAAGGGCTTCGTGGCGATGAACGCAGTCGATTCGTGAAGAATTTTGGCGCGAAGATCTTGTTCATGATAGTTGGAGGCGAGTGTTTTCGGACGAATGCCGTGTGAGACGCGGTTTTCGCCAGTGTGAGCGCAGACCGATGCCGGCCGACTGGTTGTCGGTTTCGAGTTTTGGCTGACCCAGGGTGGCAGAACTACGCCGCGGCCCGTTCGCTTTGCCCGGCCACCGACTTTGAACTTGAGCGGGCGATGAGCAGCTTACCCAGCACATACATGTTGCGGCCGAGAATCGCAAGGCCCAGATAACGGTCGAATCCCGTCTCAGTTCGATCGCGGCAGCGTTCCAGACCGTTGCCGCTTTGCAATGCACCAATCGCCGATTCGATACCCGAGTGGCGCTGGCGTGACTGCTTCAAACGAAGTGTCGCCGTGTTCATAAAGTTCGAATACTGGTTGCGGTGTCTCGGAGGCAGGCATGGGTGCTCGACGATCTGTTCGAGCCACACACGCAGCTTTATCGTCGTGGCAGGGCGGAGCAACCGAATCAGTTCGGTCGCCAGGTTCTGGTGTATGAAGACGCGGCGGGATTCATCAGCCATTACCATTTGATGGATCGCGATTCGCGCGATGCAGATGTTATTGTGGAACAAACACGAATCACGCAGGAACACCATCATGGTGAAATTGAAGACGCGTCGTTCGATCGTGGTTTCTTTTCAGAAGACACTGTCGATCGCGGGTCTGGAGGGGACCAGTTTCGCGGCTCAGCGGAGACCGGCGGTGGGCTTGCGGTGTGAGCTAGGCGCAGCTCGGACTTGTGATGGAGCGTGGTACGGGACTGGTTTGTTGATTCGGCGACAGAGGTCGACGACAACGTGATAGAGATCAGGACCGGTCAGCATTACCCACAGGTCGAGTTGATTGCCGTGCCTGCCACATGCGAAGCAGTGCCACGCCTGCTTTTCAAGATGCACACTGAACGTTCGCGGTGACGTCGACGGACAGTTCTGCAGCGGACATGTTCCACGCAGTTGAGGACCCTGGATGCTGGACGGCTCCCAGGCGAGCATGGTCAGAACGTCGTTCATCGGGATCAGTGAACGAACCTGCGCGAAGTCGATCAGCTTTCCCCGCGAATCGCACATGGGTGTCAGTGGGTCGGGGGTTTTGGCTGCGGTGCTTTGCGTGATCGGTGAGCTCGGTAGCTGCGGCCTGCGATCTTCAGCACGATGACTCCATCGACGATCCGGTCGAGAAACGCCATCGCCAGTGGAGGGTTGCCAGTTCGAGCTTGGTGCGAAACGACCACGGCGCGCGACCGATGTTCGTCAGCGGATCGAGATCTTTTCGACGCACGTACATCAGCGCTCGCAGCGGCAAGCCGATGCAGCCCCACAGTGGATGCGTCACCAGCCAACTGATCGTGACCCACACATGGCCGTACAGGAATTCCGAACCCGATAGTCCGGGCGTGGGATTGTGATGGATGCCGGCCATCTCGACTTTGGGGCCGTATCGTTTCGTCGGCGAATCGTCCAGGGCCAGCTTCACATACGGACCTACATGACTGGCCGGAATCCGCCGAACAACAAGAAACAACAGTTCCGTGGCGACCCGGCCTGCACTGCGACCGAGTGTCTGCAGGAAGTAATAGCGATCCTGCCAGTCGTCGCCGATTCCGGCCGCCCGTAACCAGCTCGACACCGTCCGCCGACCACTCGCCAAAAGCATGCCGAGGATGACTGGCACAAGATACTTCCGACTTCTGCGATCCAATCCCGCGCTGAGAACTTCGCACCACTCTGCCATCCTCTTCGGCAGCGTCCATACGGCCATGGGGGAACTCCTTCCTGGAGAGAACTGTTCTTCGCAAAACAATTCTGACCAGGAAGCCCCCCTGGCTGTGTAGACCATTCTCGAGTCTCACATCAGCTCACTGTGCTAATGAGATCTCGGAAAGGGCAGCTTGATTGTCGGGCTTCTCTTTCAGTTGTCCTGATCAGCAGATACCGACACCACGCTGTCTGGGCGCCGAGTACGGCCGGCGATGGGCGGACCTTCTTTCGATTTCCGCCTGCATCGCCTCCAACATTGAAGCTCGCTGATTCTGATGCCAGTTGTCGTAGCTGTGGCCAAGTACCGCTTTTCGCGCCCGTGATGCTTTCGGTGCTCGTGCCGCTGGTGGATCAGCATGTAAACTGCTATCATCGTGTTGCCACTCTGATGCGGAGATCAGAGCTCCGCTGGTAACGATTCGTCGGAGTGTATCGACCCAAATTCAAACCGAACGTCGGCCGAGATTCATGGGCAGGTAATCCACAACAGCCCGTTTTTTGCGGTATTTTCGCCTCGGCCGACTTCTTGGATCCTTTCTCGATACCAGAGAATTCTCGTGCAATCCCATCCGTGCACATGCCTGTTTTCTGCGCAAAACTGCTGAAAAACAAAACAACATATTCGAGTGATATCAGAGCCTTCCATCTGAGAGGGAAGTTCGCTCCATTGGCACTCTGCATTTCCAGGAAAACGGAATGGCGGAACTGGTCTCATACAGCACGATGCATAGACTGAATGAAACCTCGGGCCTCCTTCTCCCCGTGCTGAGGACGCGTGGAGTTTCTATTAGGGCCAAACGTCCTGAAAAAGCATCTTCTGGCCCAATACTTGCTGGCGATGCAAGGTCCGAACCTGTTGTTTGTCTGCGTTGGTGACGATCGAGGCGACCGGAAAACTGCGGATGGCCTGTTGGTGCGTTTGAATGGTACAGACTTTCATTTTCTTCAATCGGAAAAATCGAATGTTGTTTATTCATAGATCATCGCTTGTCGTCGTTTTGGGGTTGGTTTTGTTCTGCTGCGGCTGTGGAGACGACAGCAGTAGTTCCTCATCAAATGCGACTACGAGCCAGGAGCCCGCTGAAGGGGATGTTTCTTCTGCAAGTCAACCTGATGGAGACGATGTCGACTCAGTGGCAGCTACCGCGCGTGTGACAGATGACCCGATCGAAGCAGCCTATTTCGGTGTGTACGTGTGGAAGGCAGCGGTTGAAAAGGCTGGTTCATTTGAGATCGACAAGGTGCGTGAAGCCACGTACGGACTGGAATTCGACGCTCCGGGTGGCAAGAAGCAGATGCATGCTTCGAACCACCACACCTACAAACCGGTGTACATCGGCGAGATTCTACGAAACGGTCAGTTCAAAATTGTTAAGGAGTTTAATGACGGCGGACTCGTCGAACCCGACGCATATTCCTCTTATCTGCATCCCGACGGAGACGTCCCCAGTCCAACAGGTGGTCCCATAGCCGGTGCAGAATATCCACAGCCGGATATAACAGATGACAGTGTAAAGGTTGGGATCCTGCATTCACTCAGTGGGACGATGGCGATCTCTGAAACCTCACTGAAAGATGTGGTGTCGTATGCCGTCGATGAAATTAACAAGTCCGGGGGCGTGCTGGGCCGTCAGATTGATCTTGTCATCGAGGACCCTGCCAGTGACTGGGACTTGTTCGCTGAAAAAGCTCGCAAGATGATCACTGAGGACCGCGTGGCCGTTATATTCGGGTGTTGGACTTCGGTCAGTCGGAAATCTGTTCTACCGGTATTCGAAGAGTACAACCACCTGTTGTTCTATCCTGTTCAGTATGAAGGCGAAGAGCTCTCCCTGAACGTCTTTTACACCGCTGCGCCACCAAACCAGCAACTTGTACCGGCAGCTCAGTACATGCTGGATGATGACATCAAGAAGTTCTATCTGCTGGGAACAGACTACGTGTTCCCGAGAACGGCAAACAAGGTACTCAAGGCCTTCCTGCTGGCACAGGGTGTCCCGGAAACAAACATCATTGAAGAATACACTCCGTTCCATCATCAGGACTATCAAACCATCGTTCAGAAGGTTAAAGACTTTGCTGCGAGTGGTGATGCGTGCGTACTGTCCACAATCAACGGAGACAGCAACGTTCCGTTCTATAAGGAATTTGCCAATCAGGGACTCACTTCGGCCGACTGTCCAATCATGGCATTTTCTGTAGCTGAGGATGAACTGCGAGCAATGGACGTACCACCTCTGGTAGGTCACCTCGCGTGCTGGAACTATTTCCAGAGTATCGCTTCCACTGAAAACACAGCGTTCGTTGAAGGATTTCAGGCGTTCTGTGAAGCGAATGGGCTCAAATAGATTAGATCAACATGACACTCATCATGTTAAACTCCTCTGGTTCAGTCAGTTTCCACCGAGCCTCGTGTGCTCGGTGGAAATTGACTGGCCAGAAAGTTAAAAGTCGGAGTCTGATTGCTTTGATCTGTCTCAGTGACGTGATCCTTTGCCCTCCCCCTGATCTTGCGGCGGTGACAGAAAGTTGATCAATAATGGACGCATCCGGACTTTTTTTCTCTGGCCGGGTGCTGACAATTCTTGCTTCACTTTTCTGCTCTGCACCCGCGTGGGGCTGGACTCCACTTGGCGATACCACGCGTGAAACGTTAGCGTTGCTGGCCGGTTCGGACGAAGATGGTCGTCGACAGGCCCTGGCGGCATTGGCTGCGTCGCGAGACCCGCGAATGCTGCCGTTCCTTGAACATTACAGCCAGGGCGCCGTATTTCTTTGGAACACGCGAATTGTTGTCTGCACGGATTTGAGCCAGAGCCCTGCCCTGATTCTGGATCCACTGACGCTTGATCCTCTCAAAGTTGACGGTCACCCTGTCAGTGTCGATGTTTCCGAGTTACGCGACGTCGCCCCCTCCGGTCGATCAGAACGGAAAGCTGTTGCCGATACCATTCGGCAACTTGAAGTCTGGATGCCCGGTCTGGAGAAACGGCTCGCAGCCATTCAGCGGTTTGGGGATAGTCGAGACCCGAAATTCCTGGACTCACTGAACGAACTGATGAAGTCCGACGCGCCGAAAAAAGTGATACGCAAGGCCCGTGAAAGTGCGCTGCTGATCCGCATCTCCGGCAATATCCAGGATCAAACAACAGAGGACCGTCTTGCCGCGATCAGTGAGATTGGTGATTTGTGTGTGGCCAGAGCAGTTCCGGCGCTCAATGACATTCTGAACAACGAAAAAGAGTCTCAAATACATGTCGCGTGCGGGGAAGCTCTTGCGACGATTGAAAATTATCAAAAGAAAGTGCGGTTGCTTCAGAACATATTCAATGGTCTCTCGCTGGGTTCAATCCTGATTCTAATGGCCCTTGGCCTGTCGATCATCTTCGGGCAGATGGGCGTGATCAATATGGCCCACGGCGAATTGATGATGGTCGGTGCGTACGCCACGTACGAAATGCAGCTGCTGTTCGGTCACACACCCGAAACTCCGAACAATCTTTATTTCGTTGTTGCATTCCCAGTGTCGTTCCTTGCAGCTGCCATTGTCGGCTTTCTGATGGAACGACTGGTCGTACGGTATCTGTATGGCCGTCCGCTGGATTCGCTTCTGGCAACATGGGGAATCAGTCTGGTGCTGATCCAGTGCGTGCGTGTGAAGTACGGGGACAACATTGGAGTAAACAGTCCATCTATGCTGGTGGGCAGGTTCGAGGTGCTTCAGGATCTGGTAATTCCCCGTAACAGAGCTTTCATTCTGGTCCTCTGCGGGTTTTGTGTGTTGTCAGTTCACGCTCTTTTTCGGTACACCCGCGCGGGGTTGCTGATTCGAGCCACTGTCCAGGGCCGTGAGACTGCCTCAGGCCATGGAGTGAACACTCGCCTGATCGATGGATTAACATTTGCCGTCGGGGCAGGTCTCGCCGGAATCGCGGGATTTGCCTGGACAACCGTTGGCGGAGTAACTCCCGACATGGGCCAGAATCATATTGTCGATTCATTCCTCGTTGTGGTCACCGGGGGAGTCGGGAAACTTGCTGGTGCCGTGTTTGCCGGCCTCGGCATTGGCTCATTGAATAAGATTCTTGAACCTCTCAACTTTGGAGAGGGGTTGATGACAATGGGACTGGTCATTGTCATCACGTCGTGGGCTCTCGGCGTTGCAGGATCCTTTCGCATCGACAGAAAACTGGGAATGATGTCGCTGGTTCCTGTTCCCGGTCCGGTCACAGCCTTGTTCAGTCCGGCAGTGACTCCTGGCATTCGTACTGCCGCCACATTTTATTGTGTTGGGTGTGTCAGTATCTTTTTGTCATGGTCTGGCGGCCATCTTGTGGAATGGTTTGGCCAGGGATCGTTTGTGATGGCCGTTGATGCCATGCTGACGGAGCCAATTCGGGCGATCTGGGCAAAAATTCTTATACTGTCGTGCGTAGTATTGTTCATTCAGTGGCGACCTCTCGGGCTGTTTCCACCACGAGGACGTCTGGCTGATGCATAATTTGCTCGATCGCTTTGGCAGAGCGACGGACACTTTAGCTGACCTAGGCCTGCGTCATGGTCGGCTGCCGCTTTGCGCTATTCAATGGTACAGCCGAACGTGCATGTTCTGGACACTCCTGCTGATCGGACTGTTGGGGGTTCCCGCGCTGCACACGAGCGGTGCCGTCAGCATTGAAACCGTCAATCAGCTGGGACGTTACCTGTGCTTTGCGATTGCAGCGTTAAGCCTCGATCTTGTCTGGGGCTACGGTGGCATGTTGTGCCTCTGCCAGTTCCTGTTTTTTTCCCTGGGCGGTTATGCAATGGGCATGTTCTGTGCGCATCACGGCGGTCCGGAGGGGATCATCGATGCCGTCAACTGGGGTAAGATTCCGGCGTGTCTGTTTGTTGTGTATCCTGGTGGAGTTGGCGAAAGTCAGGATCAGTGGACCGTTCCGTTCTTCTGGAAACCGTTCTGGAATCTTTGGACCACTCTTATTCTGGGAATTGTGATCCCTGGTGTCGTTGCAGCTGTCATTGGTTTTTTCGTGTTCCGCAGCCGCGTACGAGGTGTATTTTTCGCCGTGTTGACACAAGCCATCGTGCTGGCGTTCTGGCTCGTCCTATGCATGAACAATATGAAACTGGGAGGCACGAACGGACTGACCCGATTCGACCGTATTATCCTGGATTCCCGCGAGAACATTTCCATTACGATCATGCCGCAGAAACTCGCGGAGGCAAATCTCGAACCTGCCGCGGTACGCGAAGCGGTCCAGAAAAAAGCGATGGAGATCAGCCAGGTCTATCTTGAGCAGGTCGAAAAGAAACGAGAATTGCTTACCCGGCATTTTGCCTCACCTTCCGCTGTCAACGTGGATGCCGTTCCAATCGAGGTTCGTGGCAGCAACAGTGCGATGACGATACGTCTGGCAAGATCTATCCATGTCTGGAAGGCTCTTGCGGACTTCCAGGAACTGATGGTTGACGACCAGCAAAGCCTCAGTGACATCGCCGAAGTGAAAATTGCTGGCTACGATCTCAATAACAAAAACGTCAAATTGACTCTCTATGTACTGACCGTCATTGTCCTTGTGGCCGTCTTCTTACTCTGTCGTCTGTTGATGAAATCGAGAATTGGCCGTGTCCTGATCGCGGTTCGCGACAACGAAAGCCGCCTGCGATTCTCTGGCTACCGCCCTTACGTCTTCAAGATGCTGGTCTTTGGGATGTCCGGTGCGATTGCAGGACTTGGCGGGATGCTGTACGCCCCGCAGATGAAGATATTCACGCCAACCAATCTTGAACCTAAAGAGTCAATTGCAGTTGTGATATTTGTGGCCGTGGGTGGACGAGCAACGTTGTCCGGTCCGATCTTCGGAGCACTGGCGGTCAGTTACCTGTATTCCTGGCTCACCAGTCATTCACCGGACGCATGGCCAATTGTTCTTGGATTGTTGTTTATTCTGGTCACGCTGTACCTGCCCGGCGGACTGATGGGTATCTGGCAGTCCTGGATCTCGCTGGTGATTCCTCAAAAGACAAAACAGCGTTCCACAGAGTTGATTACGTCCACGGAGGAACAACAGAAACGTTCCGAGGTGCGCGCTGCTGTCGTCGGGATTCTTGCGATGGCTGTTGGCATCTACACTGCCGGGGGACTTTGGGAATATACCAAACCCTGGGACGACGGCCTGATGGCGCAGCGCAACGGGTCATCGGTTGTGGTGGGACTGATCCTGATGCTTGTTGCAGCGTGCGCGATGGCTCAGATTCCTGCAGGAATAGGCATGATCACAGGACGCCCGTGGGGAACAACGATTCTGCGGTGGACGCTTGTTCCGGTCATCGGGCTATCCGTAACGGTTGTTGGATGGCTGTTTTTCATTGACACGCTCCGAAGAGGCATCGCCGGCTGGGGCACCGCAGGTTTTACACGTGTGAGTGACCTGATCTCAACAGCCCCACACCTGCCCGTGTTTACTTTGTGGTCCGCTGCAACCTTGTTTTATTTCCACAGAGTTGTCAGTCGACAGATTGTTGGAGAGGCAGCCACAACAGACTCTGGAGAGGATCAAACAGCAGAAGCATCGCATGATGCTTCTGCCGTACAGGACCACGCCAAGCAGCTTGCCAGAATCGTGGCTAAGCAAAAAATTGGACCGTTGAAAGGCACACTCGACAACTCTCTGCTTGAAGTCGAAGGCGTCAAGGTGGTCTTTGACGGATTCAAAGCTCTCGATGTCGCTGATTTTTCGGTCGGATATTATGACTTAAATGTCATTATCGGCCCGAATGGTGCCGGAAAAACGACGCTGTGTGATGTCATCAGCGGAAAAACGCCGGTGACCGAAGGCCAAATCAGTCTGGGCGGGCAAGACATTACAGGTTTGAGCGAAGCCGATATTGCTCGACTTGGTGTCG